>JALZBE010000371.1 GCA_030947665.1 Vulcanimicrobiota bacterium
GGCGACGACCGCGCCGGCGGTGATCGCGCCGCCGCAACCTGCCACCGTGCAGCCCGCGCGCGCGCATTGGGCCGTGCAGGTCGCCGACGAGGAGACGCAGCGGCTCGTCGACCGCGGCCTCATGATGCTGTACGCGTTCGACGTCGGCGAGGCGCGCATCGCGTTCGGCGAAGCGCGCAAGCGCGCGCCCGATCTCGCGCTCGCGTACTGGGGCGAGGCCGAAGCCGACACGATCGACATCAACCAGCCGCAGACCGGCACGGGCGACAAGCGCGGCGCCGAGGCCGTCGCCGAAGGCCGCCGCCACCTCGCCCACGCGAGCGAAGTCGAGCGCATGCTCGTCGACGCGATCGCGAAACGCTACGGCCCGGGGACGAAGAAGGAGCGCTTCACGCGTTACGCCGACGCGCTGAGCGCGTGGACGAAGACGCACCGCGACGATCCCAACGTGCTCGCCGTCGCCGCCTACGCGATCTGGAACGCCGAGGACGCCTTCTTCGACGGCCACGACGCGACCACGCCCAAGGTCAAGGAGATGCTCGCCGATCTCGACGACGCGCTGAAGCTGGAGCCGACCAACCTCGGCGCGCATCACTTGCGCATCCACCTGCTCGAAGAGCTGCGCCGCTCGCAGGAAGCGGTGCCGGACGCCGACGCGCTCTCGTCGTACGGCTATCCGCCCGGGGCGTCGCACCTGCCGCACATGGCCGGCCACATCTGGGCGCGCGTGGGCGAGTACGCGCGGCTCATCGACGACAACGCGCGCGCCGTCGCCAACGACAAGGTGTGGTTCGCGCAAGGCGACGGCGCCGGCCAGCACTACATGCACAACTATCACGACCACGACGTCGACTTCGTGCTCTACGGCTTGACGACGGTCGGCCGCAACGACGACGCGCGCGCGTTCGCCAGGAACGAAGACGCCTCCATGCAGCTCAAGGCCGCGCTGCGGCTGCACGACGACGCGCGCATCGCCGAGCTGGTCAAAGCCGGTGGCGCCGGCTACTCCCCGATCGCGAACGTCGTCGTGGCGGCGCGCCGCGGCGACGCCGACGCGGTCCGCGCCGCGATCGCGAAGATGAGCGCCGAGAAAGACGGCGGCGCGGGTTCGGCGCTCTTGGACGCGATGGCCGCGCTCGCGAAGCGCGACGACGCGGCGCGCGCCGCCGCGTACGCACGCGCGTACAACGCGACCAAGAACAACTTGCCGGGCGATCCGAAGAACTCGTGGCAGACGCCGATCGGCGAAGGCTACGCCGCGGCCCTGCTCGCGCTGGGCAAAGCCGCCGACGCCGAGCGGATCTTCGGCGCCGAGCTCAAGCGCTTTCCGAACGACCCGCACTTGGAGTGGGGGCTCGCCGAGGCGCTCAAGGCGCAGGGCAAGGACGACGCCGCGCCGCGCAGCGCATACAAAGCCCATTGGAAGGGCGGCCGCGATCTCACGCTTGCCGATCTCGGATAGGCCTCACGATCTGGGCGCGGCGTTTGGCTACGCGTTCGCGGGGCTGCTCGCCGCGTGGCGCAGCGAGCGCAACCTGCGCATCCACGCCGTCGTCGCCGTTGCGGTCGTCGTGGCGGGCGCCGTGCTGCGCCTTCCGCCCGCGGCATGGGCGATCGTGTTCCTCGCGATCGCGCTGGTCGTCGCGGCGGAGCTGCTCAACGCGGCCGTCGAGACCGTCGTCGACCTCGTGTCGCCGGACGACCACCCGCTCGCCAAGCGTGCCAAGGACATCGCCGCTGCCGGAGTGCTGGTTGCCGTGGCGGGCGCCGTCGCCGTCGGGATCTGCCTCGCGTTTTGGGCCGCCGGCCGCGGCTGAAGGCCCCGCCCCGGCGTGTGCTATAATGACCCCCGCTTGAGTACCGACCCGCTACCTCCGGGCAGCCGCGTCCCGGCCCCGCCGCGATGACGGAGGCTCACTGGCCCGGCATCGTCATCCTCGTCCTGCTCGTGGGGGTCGCCGCATTCTTCGCGGCGTCCGAGGCGGCGATCGTGTCGATCAACCGCATCCGCGCGCGCGCCCTGGTCGAGAAGAAGATTCGCGGTTCCGTGCGACTCGCGCGGCTCGTCGAGGACCGCAACCGCACCCTGACGTCGGTCCTGATCGGGAGCACCTTCGTGCTCCTGGCCGCCGACTCGCTTGCGACCTATCTGTTCTTGCGCTGGGGCGTCCCGCACGCAGCGATCTGGTCGACGGTCGTGATGACCGTCTCGATCCTGCTGTTCGGCGAGATCCTCCCGAAAACGCTGGCAGTCTCGACCGGTGACCGCACGGCGTTGCGGCTCGCGCCGCTGCTCGGCGCGGTCAAGACGGTCCTCACACCGCTCACCGCGGCGTTCCTGTCGATCACCGACCGGCTCGTGCGCCTCTTCGGCGGGCACGGCGCGGCCGGGCCGTACGTCACCGAAGACGACATCAAGACGCTCGTCAACGTCGGCGTCGAGCAGAACGTGCTCGAAGAGCAAGAGCGCGAGCTGATCCATTCGATCATCGAGTTCGGCGACACGATCGTGCGCGAAGTGATGACGCCGCGCACGGAGATGGTGACGGTGAGCGTCAGCTCGTCGCCGCGCCGGGCGCTCGATCTGGTCGTGGCCGAAGGCTATTCGAAGCTGCCCGTCTACGGCGAATCCATCGACGACGTCATCGGTGTCGTGCACGACCGCGAGCTGCTCATCGCGCTCTCGAACGGCACGGTGGCGGAGACCTCGCTTCGGACGCTGATGCGGCCCGTCACGCACGTGCCGGAGAACAAACGCGTCGCCGAGCTGCTGCGCGAGATGCAGCGCGACAAGTACTCGCTGGCGATCGTGCTCGACGAGTACATGGGCACCGCGGGTTTGGTCACGATGGAAGACCTGCTCGAAGAGATCGTCGGCGAGATCCGCGACGAGCACGACGAAGGCGAAGAAGAGCCGATCGTTCGCGTCGCCGAAGGCGAGTCGATCGTCGAGGCCGGCACGAACATCGAGGACGTCAACGCGGCGCTCGGGATCTCGCTGCCGCACGAAGAGTTCGAGACGATCGGCGGCTTCACCGTGGGGCTGTTCGGGCGGCTGCCGCGCGAGGGCGAGGAGATCGAAGCCGGCGACGGCGTCAAGCTGCGCGTCGACCGGACACGCAACCGCCGCATCCTCACGGTGCGCGTGCTCACGCCGCGCGAGGCCCGGGACACCAACGAAGCCGAAGCCGCTACCGTCCGTGACTGAACGCCGTCTTTGACCGAACGGAGCTCCTCCACCGACGCGATCGTGCTGCGCGCGCGCCCGCTCGGCGAAGCCGATCGCGTGTACACGCTGCTCACCCGCGAGCGCGGCAAAGTCGACGCCGTCGCGAAGGGCGCGCGGCGGCCGCGCAGCTCGCTGGGCGGGCGGCTCGAGCCGCTGGCGGAAGTGCGCGTGGCGCTGCACAAGGGCCGCTCGCTCGACGTCATCACCGAGGTGCGCACGATCACGTCGTACTGGAACGGTCTTGTGCGCCCCGACGCGCTGGCGACGGCGTCGCTGTTCGCGGAGACCGTCGACATGTTCTGCGAGCCCGACCTCGCGCTGCCGGAGATCTACGCGCTGCTGGCCGGCGCGATCGGCGCCGTCGCGTCGAACGGTTCGCCCGCCGCGCTCGTCCCGCGCTTTCAGCTGCGGCTGCTGCACGCGCTTGGTCTCGCGCCGGCGGACGACGCGTGCGTGCGGTGCGGCCAGGCGTTCGACGAGCACGGCGCGCATCTGGACCTGGACGCCGGCGGTCTGGGCTGCGCGCGCTGCTACGGCGCGCGCGGCGACGCTCATTCACTCGACAGCGCGGACATCGCGAATTTCCGCGCGCTCGGCGCGGAGCGGGGCACCGGCGCTGCGCTGATCGCAACGTTGCGCGTGGCGCGCGCCGCGGACGACATCATCACCTGGCATCTCGGCCGCCGCCCCAAGGCTCGCGCGCTCGTCTAC
>JALZBE010000372.1 GCA_030947665.1 Vulcanimicrobiota bacterium
AAGCCCAGGCCGCCGCGCTGCTGTCCTTGCGTTCCGGCGGTCCCGGTGGTCTGCGCGCCGCGTGCGCCGCCGGACCCGCGCGAGAGGCCCGCGCCCGGCCGCGCGCCGGTATTGAACGAGTACGACACGGTGTACTGGCGCGGCGAGTTCGGATTCGCCGCTTGCAGCAGCGAGCCGCCGCCGCTGAGCGGGATCGGCTGGGCATACTGCAGCGTCGAGAAGTTGCCGCTCTCGGTGTTGAACAGATTCGACGCGAACACGGTGATGCGTCCCATGGCGAGCGCGCGCGAAAGGCCAAGGTTCACCAGGGTGAACGGCGCGAGCCGCTGATTGTTGTTGGCGCCGACGTAGCGCGCGTTCGCCAGGAACTCGATGCCGCTCCACGGCTGCAGCGCGTCGATGGTGACGTTGCCGGTGTGCAGCGGGCGGCCCGGGATCTGCGAGCCGAGGATCAGCGTGCTGTCGAGCCCGGTGAAGCGCGGGTCTGCGGCAGTGACCTGCGCGGAGCTGGTCGTGTACGACGGGATGACGACGATGTTCTTGCCGATGCCGATGCGCGCGGTCGCGGTATAGCCTTGGTAGATGCGCGTCGTGCCGCCGATGAGCTGCGACACGTACAGCGACTGCGCCGTCGGTGTCGCAAAGCCGGGGCAGACCTGGCCGTAGTAGCCGGTCACAGCGTTGAAGTACGGATCGCCGGGGAACAGCCCGAGGCTGGCGGCGGTGACCTGCGCGTTGACGAGCTGCCCGGTTTGGTCTTGTCGGTATGCGCTGACGGAGAACTGGCCGTGAGCCCACGAGTGCGTCCACGACGCGTCGTAGCTCAGCGCGGTCTGCTTACCGGGTTGATCGCCGGGGCCGCTGACCTGCGCGGTGTTCGCAAAGCAGTTTACGCGCGCGGAGTTCGGGTCGCTGAACGAGCGCACGATCCCGTTCGCGGCTTGCGAGCTGCCGACGGAGATCGACGCATTGTAGCTGTCCGCATTTGTCGGCCGCCAGCTCGCGCTGAAGCCGCCGAGCAGCGACGAGCCGCTGCCGGTCGTGCCCGCATATGAGACGTTCGGCCCCAGCGTGAGCTTGTCGTTGACCTTGAACTGGTCGGAGAACTGGATTTGGCGCGATGCGGTCGCGAAGGTCGACGGCCGCACGAACAGCGCGCTGGTGCCGCTGAGCACGAGCGGCGTCGAGGTCGTGATGCCGGCGTACGTCGAGCCGGACAGCGTGAACGTGTGCTTGTCGCGCGTGAGCGTCGCGCTCGCCGCAAGCCCCCGCGCCAAGCTGCCGCTCTCGGACGAGAACGGGCTGAGCTGCGGGCCGACGACGCACGGCGGAGCGCCCGGTACGACAGGTCCCGTGCACGTGTTGTAGATATAGCGGTTGAGGTCGCTCGCCAGCGAGTGGTTCGTGTTCACGTAGCCGGTGAGCGTGATCGCCGTGTCGCCGATCAGCGACTGCACCGTGCCGTACGCGAACTGGAACTTGCCGGTGTTGCCGTTATCGGGCCCGATGCCGCACGGCAGCGGCGTGACGAACTGCGTGCACAGCGCCGAGTTGGCCTGATTGTTTTGCAGCGCCGTGAACATCACCGTGGTGCGATCGGTGAGACCGTAGCGCAGCTTCACGAAGTCGCCGATGTTCGCGTTCTCGCCGCCGTGCGCGTAGTCGAAGCCGCTTTGATCGGTGTAGTCTTGGAACGTCAGCGGGCTGTTGCCGGCGCGCTTGGTGTGTAGCAGCGCGATGCCGAGCTTGCCGATCGAGCCGGTCTCGCCGATCTGGAAGTTGTAGCGGTCGAACGTGCCGTACGACGACGCGAACTTCGTCTGCCACGTCTGCGTCGGCTGGAGCGTGCGGAAGTTGACCGAGCCGCCCAGCGCACCCGCTTGCGCGCCGAAGTTCGCGCTGGCGCCGGAGAATAGGTCGGTGTTGATCGAACGCAGGTTGGTTGCCGCGCCGGGCGCGCCGAGCGGGATGCCGTCGAGCGTGACCGCGGTCTGCGACTCGTCGTGACCGCGCAGCGAGATCGTCTGCGGCGAGTTGGGATCGTTGGAGTCCTGCGTCACGTCGACGCCGCCGATGGTCGACAGCGCGTCGGTGAGCGAGTCGGAGATGCGGCGCACCGCGCTGGAGTCGTCGACGTCGGTCGTGACGACGGTGACGCGCGCGCGCACGGACCCGATGATCTTGAGGCCGCCGGTATCGCTGCTGGACGTCGTCGGAGCGGCCTGCTTCTGCACGCCGAGATCGACGTCGACGGCGACCTGCTTGTTGCCCAGCACCTCGAACGCCGACGACGTGGCGCCGGTGAAACCGTTCTTGGACACGCGCACGCGGTAGATGCCGCTGGGCACGTCGGTGTACTTGACGATGCCGCTCTTGGTGGTGAGCGCGCTCGCGACGGTCGGTCCGATGAGAAAGACGCGTGCGTCCGCGAGCGCTTGCTGCGCCCCGGCGTCCTTGACGGTAATTTGGATGATCCCGGTGTCGCTCGAACTCTGCGCGCTCGCCGGGGAGATCGATCCGATCATCCCGAGGAGCAACGCGAGGACGAGCACGAACGCGGACCAGCGGCTCGATGACCGGATCAGAGGCGCCCTCATATCGTGCGAAATCCTGGCATTGACGTCTGTGCTGTGCCTGAGAACGCGCTTGCGACTACGATGCTCTCATCGCGTTCTCAGCGATTGTTTCCAGGAACCGCGTCCCGAAATCGGCCAGCTTCTTCTCGCCCACCCCGCTTATCGCCCGGAGCTGGGCCGGTGTGCGCGGGACCTCGCGGGCCATCGCCCGCAGGACGGCGTCGCTGAAGACGACATACGGCGGGACGTCCCGCTCGGCGGCGATCTCCCGCCGCAGGAGCCGCAGCGCGGCGAAGATGTCCCGGTCGTACTCCTCGTCGGCAGCCCCGGCGGCGGGCGGCCGCACCCGCCGCCCGGTCACGACGGCCACGGCCTCGCGGACCACGACCGGCGTGCGCTCGACCAGTGCCCGCCGCCCGGCTTCCGTAAGCGCCACGACGTTGTGCCGGGCGGCGTCCTGCGCGATCAGGCCGAGCCGCAGCAGCTCGTCGGCGAGGTGGCGCCACGTGCGGCGGTCGCGGTCCCTGCCGATCCCATAGGTCGAAAGCTGCTCGTGGTACCAGCGCTCGATCTTCTCCGTCTTCGCGCCCACCAGCACGTCGATGATGTGCGCGATCCCGACCCCGTAGCCGTGCGACTCGCGCACCCGGTAAATGCACGACAGCAGCTTCTGCGCGTCGGTCGTCGCGTCATACGATGCGCGCGGCGCCACGCAGTTGTCGCAGTTGCCGCAATGTTCGTGCGGGTACGTCTCGCCGAAATACGCGAGCAGCTCGCGACGCCGGCAGCCATTGGAGTACGCGAACGCCTTGATCCGCTCGAGCTGCGCGCGCGCCGCGGGCTGCTCGCTCGCGGGCTTCTCGGCGATGAAGCGCTCGATCCGCGCAATGTCGCCGTACGCGAAGAACCACGCGCACTCGGCCGGCAAGCCGTCGCGCCCGGCGCGGCCCGTCTCCTGATAGTAGCCTTCGAGGCTCCGCGGCACGTCCCAGTGCGCGACGAAACGCACGTTGGACTTGTCGATTCCCATGCCGAACGCGATCGTGGCGCACATCACGCGCACGTCGTCGCGAATGAACGCCTCCTGGCGTTTCCCGCGCGTCGTGGAATCGAGCCCGGCGTGGTACGCGAGCGCCGGGATCCCCGCCGCTGCGAGCGCGTCGGCGAGCTTCTCGGTGTTGGCGCGGCTGCCGGCGTAGACGATGCCGGCCTCGTCGTCCGGCCGCGCGCGAATCCATTTCACCAGCGCGTCCACGGTGCGCGGCGCGTGCAGCACGCGATAGGCGAGGTTCGCGCGGTCGAACGACGCAACGTGAACCGCGGGACGGATGAGCCCGAGCTGCGCGACGACGTCGTCG
>JALZBE010000050.1 GCA_030947665.1 Vulcanimicrobiota bacterium
ACCTGGCTGCGCTGGCCGCCGACGTCGACCTCTCGGGTCTGGACGTCGACGACCGCACCATTCCCGGGCCCGAGGGTGCGCCCGACGTGACCGTGCGCGTGTACGTGCCACGCGCCCCCGCGTCGCCCGCGATCCCCGCGATCCTCTACATCCACGGCGGCGGCTTCTTCGTGGGCAGCATCGACACCGAGCACATGGGTTCTGCGGGCCTCGCCCGCGAGCTCGGCGTGGTCGTCGTGTCGGTCGAGTACCGGCTCGCGCCCGAGTTTCCGGAGCCTGCACCATTCGAAGACGCCTATGCCGCGCTTGAGTGGCTCGCCGCGCACGCGGCCGAGATCGGCGCGGAGAGCGAGCGGATCGCGATCGGCGGCGACAGCGCCGGCGGCGGGCTCGCGGCGAGCGTCGCGCTGCACGCGCGCGATAACGACGGACCTGCGATCGCGCACCAGCTTCTCGTATACCCTGCGGTCGCGGAGATCGAAGGTACCGATTCCTACCGCGTGTACGGCGAAGGGCATTTTCTGACCGCCGAACGCATCGCATTCTATTGGAAATGTTACGTGCCGCGGCCGGAGCTCGCCGAGCTGACGACCGTGTGCGCGGCGTGCGCGGAGTCACTGCGCGGGCTTCCGCCCGCGACGATCGTGCTCGCGGAGTGCGACCCGCTCTACGACATCGGCGTCGCGTACGCGGAGCGGCTGCGCGCGGACGGCGTGCCGGTGGAGCTGCGCGTGTACGACGGGCAGATCCACGCGTTCTTCTCGTTCATCGGTTTGTTCGCGCGGGGCCGCGAAGCGGTGATCGAGGCGGGCAAAGCGGTCGGCGCGGCGTTCGCACGCGAACCCGTACCCAGCGCCGACTGAATTACGCCGTCGTCATCGCCGCACGGCGCGCGTGCCAATCGGTGCGCTGCTGAAACGCGGTGCCGCACGCGAACGCGGATGACACGTCGCCGCCGAGCGCGATGATTTGCATGCCCAGCGGCATTCCGGCTGGACCGAACCCGATCGGTACCGCCGCCGCCGGGAGCCCGAAGCCGCTCGCGGGCGTGACGAGCGGGATCGTCTCGTCGCGGAACGTGTTCGGAACGGGCGCGAGCGGCGCTTCGGCGCCGACCGACGCCGCCAGCGCGACGTCGTAGCCGCCGGTCGCCGCGTTCCACGATGCTCTTGCGCGCGCGACGACCGCGCGCGCGTCGTCCTCGTCGCGTTCGGTCAGCGTGAGGGCGTGCGCGACGCGGGCGCGGACGTCCTCGCCGTACTCGGCGGCGTGTTCGGCAAAATACCGTTCGTGCACGCGCGCCGCGGCGCGCTGTTGGATGACGCCGACGGCGCGAACCAGGTCGTCGTCCCACCACGTTACGTCGTCGACCGCGATTCCGTTGGCGCGCAGCACCGCGGCGGCGGCGTCGAGCGCGGCGCTTACCGGCGCATCGACGCCGTCCCAGCGGCCGCCGCGCAGCCGGCATGCGCGCCCCACCGCGGCGGCCGGCACGGCGCTGCCTGCGAGCACAGCGTAGACTCGTCGCACGGTTTCGAGGTCGCGCGCGAACGGGCCGACCGTATCGAGGCCGAGCGCGAGCGGGAAGATGCCGTCGAGCGAAAACGTCCCGGTCGCCGGGCGAACACCCGAGATGCCGTTGAGCGCGGACGGGATGCGGATCGAACCGAGCGTGTCGCTGCCGAGCGCGATGTCGGCCAGGCCGGCCGCGACTGCCGCCGCGGATCCGCCGCTCGACCCGCCGACGGTGCGCGACGGGTCCCACGGGTTCGCGGTGCGCCCGAAATGCGGGTTCTCCGTGGTGATGCCCCACGCGAACTCGTGCGTGTTGGTCTTGCCGATCACCAGCGCGCCCGCGGCGCGCAGCGCGGCGACGACCGGCGCGTCGTGCTCGGGATCGCGGCGAAAGAACGACGAGCCCGCGCGCGTCGGCAGCCCGGCGACGTCGATGATGTCCTTCACCGCCAGCGTCAAGCCGTGCAGCGGGCCGCGCGCGGCGGGTCCGATCGCGTCGAGCCGCGCGGCTTCGCGCAGCACGGCCGCTTCGTCGACGGCGACGTAGCAGCGCAACAGCGCGTCCACCGACGCGATTCGCGCGAGCAGCGCGCGTGCGCGTTCGGTGACATTGACCTTCCTGTCGCTCATGGCGGGCGGATTCGGGACGCGGACGCGCACGCCTCGCAGGATTCGCCGCGCCGCGAAGGGACAAGTGCGGTATGCCGTCTCGATCCTTCAACGCGTTTCTGCTCGCCGCTTTCGCGCTCGCCGCGTGCGCAGGCCCGGCTGCCGCCCAAACGGCGCCCGCGCCGCCCGTCGCGACCAAGATCCCGGTGGCCTCGACGCTGCACGGTGACCGGCGGGTCGACGACTACGCGTGGCTGCGCGGCAAAGACAAACCCGAAGTGCTCGACTACCTCAAGGCGGAGAACGCCTACACGACGGCGATGATGAAGCCGACCGAGGCGCTGCAGCAGAAGCTGTACGACGAGATGCTCGGCCACATCAAGCAGACGGACTTGAGCGTGCCGTACCGGCGCGGCGACTACTGGTACTACACGCGCACGGAAGCCGGCAAGCAGTACTCGATCTACGCGCGCAAACGCGGCTCGCTCGCGGGCGCCGAAGAGGTGATGCTCGACGCGAACGCGCTCGCGGCCGGCAAGAAGTTTTTCGCGATCGGTTCGCTGGCGGTCAGCGACGACGACAGCAAGCTGGCGTACACGTTCGACGAGACCGGCTATCGCCAGTACACGCTGGCGGTCAAGGATTTGCGCACCGGCACGACGCTGTCGGACCGCGCGCAGCGCGTCGACGAGGTGGTGTGGGCCAGCGACAACGCGACGCTGCTCTACGTGACCGAGGACGCGGTCTCCAAGCGCAACGACACCATGTGGCGCCACACGCTCGGCGCCGATTCGGTGCAAGTCTTTCACGAGCCCGACGAGCTCTACGACATCAGCGTGGGCCGCAGCGCGGACCGGCGGTTCGTGTTTCTGACCGCGGTCAGCAAGACGGACGACGACGTGCGCTATCTCGACGCCGCGCGGCCGACCGATGCGCTGCGCACCATCGTGCCGCGGCGCGCCAACCTGCGCTACTTCGCGGACCACCGCGAAGGCAAGTTCTACTTCCGCACCAACCTCGACGCGCCGAACTTCCGGATCGTCACGGCACCCGACGACGCTCCGGGCGCGACCGACCGCTGGGCCGACGTCGTCGCATACCGGCCGGCGGTCAACGTCGCGGGCTACGACCTGCACCGCGACTTCATGGTCGTCAGCGAGCGCGAGAACGGGCTCGACCAGCTCGAAGTGCTCGACTTCGGCACCGGCGCGCGTCACCGCATCGGCTTCGACGAGCCCGCGTATGCGGCGGTCGGCTCGGCCAACCCGGAGTACACCCAGCGCACGTGGCGGTTCTCGTATCAGTCGCCGGTGACGCCGGCGACGGTGATCGAGTACGACCCGTTCGCGCGGACGCGGCAAGTGCTTAAGCAAACCGAAGTCCCCGGGTACGAGCGCGCGCGGTACGTCGTCGACCGCGTGTTCGCGACGGCTTCCGACGGCACCAAGATCCCGCTCACGGTCACGCGGCGGCGCGACACGCCGCTGGACGGCACGGCACCCGCGCTGCTGTACGGCTACGGCTCGTACGGCATCACGATCCCCGATACGTTCTCGGCGACACGCCTGGTGCTGCTCGACCGCGGCGTCGTGTACGTGACGGCGCACATCCGCGGCGGCGGTGAGCTGGGCGAGCCGTGGCGCGAGGCGGGGCGCATGATGAACAAGCGCAACACGTTCACCGACTTCATCGCCGCGGGCGAGTATCTGGGCAGCGCGAAGATCGCCGCGAAGGACAAGATCGTGATCCAGGGCGGCAGCGCCGGCGGATTGCTTGTCGGAGCCGTCGTCAACATGCGCCCGGACCTGTGGCGCGCGGTCATCGCACAGGTACCGTTCGTGGACGTTCTCAACACCATGCTCGACGCGAGCCTGCCGCTCACGACGTCGGAGTACCGCGAGTGGGGTAATCCCAACGAAGCAGCGGCGTACGCGTACATGCGCACGTTCTCCCCGTACGACAACGTCGCACCGCGCGCGTACCCGGACATGCTCGTCGAAGTGTCGCTGAACGACTCGCAAGTGCCGTACTGGGAAGGCACGAAGTTCGCCGCGCGCGTGCGCGCGCTCACGACCAGCGGCAAGCCGGTGCTCCTCAAAGCGAATCTCGACGCGGGGCACGGCGGCGCGTCCGGCCGCTACGATGCGATTCATGAAGCGGCGTTCAACGCGGCCTACACACTTACGCGGGTGGGTATCACGCAGTAGCCTGCACGATCGTACTGGAACCGCCGCCGGCATTTTGGAGTCCAAGCGCGAGTGTCTTCGTTGCCGTCAGTCGTACTGACGACGCTCGGCGGCTTCGCGCTCTCCGTTCGGGGCGAGAACCGCACTCCGCCGAACACGCGCAACGCACGCGCGCTTTTGGCGTGTCTCGCGCTCGAGCACGGCCGCGTCTTCGCGCGCGACGAGCTGATCGAACGGTTCTGGCCGGAGATCGATCCCGAACGCGGCCGTGCGAACCTGGCGACGGCGCTGTGGTCGATTCGCCGTGCGCTCGAGCCCGATGCCGATGCGATCGTGCAGGCGACCCGGGTCGCGGTATCGCTCGCGGGGGACGTGCACCTCGACGCGACGGCGTTCGAACGCGACGTGCGCAACGACGACCCGCACCTGCGCGCGGCGGCGCTGCGGGCATATCGCGGAGATTTTCTCCCGGAGCACACGGATCCATGGAGCGTCGCGCAGCGCGAGCGTCTCGCGATGGCGTACGAGGCGGCGCTCATGGCCGCAGCGCGCGAGAAGCGCGATCCCGAGCTCGCGTGGAAGACGCTCGAGCGCGATCCGTACGCCGAAGACGCGTACGCGATCCTCGTCGACCACGCGCTCGAGCTCGGCAACCGCAATACCGCGCGCAGTCTTCTCGCGCGCTGGAAGGCCGCGCTCGAGGAGATTGGCGCCGTACCGGATGCCGGGTTCGACGAGCGCGCGCGTGCGAGCGATGCCATTCCGCAGGCCGTGGACGCCTCGGTCCTTCCGACGACGCTGTCGAGTTTCGTCGGACGCGGTGCGGATGCCGCGCGCACGACGCAGGCGCTCGCCGCCACGCGCGTCGTCACGGTGACCGGCCCCGGCGGCGTGGGCAAGACGCGACTGGCGCTGCACGTCGCGCGGTCTCATGCCGATGCGTGCAGGGGCGGCCTGCACTTCGTCGACCTCGCGGCAGTGGCTCCCGATCGCGTCGGCGACGCGCTTGCGGCGGCTTTCGGATGCGATCCGCGCGGTGGCGATCCCGTCGCCGAGACGGCCCGCGCGATCGCCCTCAACCCGGCTCCGCGGCTCGCTGTGATCGACAATTGCGAGGCGGTGCTCGAAGAGATCGCGATCGCGCTGGAGACCCTGCTGCACGGATCGCCTCACATTCGCTTCCTGCTGACCAGCCGCGAGCCGCTGCGCGTGGCCGGCGAGTCGATCGTGCCGCTCGCGCCGCTTCCGCCCGACGATGCGATTGCGCTGTTTGCGCAGCGCGCGCGCGAAGCCGGCGCGATCGTCGGCGACGACGACGAGACGCGCGCCGCGCTGCTGGGGATCTGCAAGCGGCTTGACGGAATCCCGCTCGCGCTGGAGCTCGCGGCAGCGCGCGCGGCCGTCGTGCCGCTGCGCGAGTACGACCGCTGGCTCGCCGAGCGCTTCGACGTACCGGGCGGCGCGCGGCGCGGCGGCCGGCCCGCACACCGCACGTTGCGGGCGCTCTACGACGACGGCTTCTCCCGGCTGGACGCCGAGGAACGCAAGGTGTTCCGCCGCATGGCCTGCATCGCGGCACCGTGGCGGGGTGACGCGCTCGCGTTCGTGGGCAGCGATGGAGAAGGCGGCACGTCGGCCGCGCTCGCGGCGCTCTGGCGCCTCGTCGACAAGTCGTTCGTGGTCAGCGAATCCGACGGTGACCACGCGCGCTACCGGCTGCTGGAGTCGAGTCGTGCTTACGGTGCGCAACGGCTTGCCGAATCCGGCGACGTGGATGTCGCGTTAGCACGTCTTCTCGAATTCTACGTCGCCGCCGCGGAGCGCGTCGAGCGTGTGTATCAACGCGACGGCGAACGCGTATGGGACGTCCTCGCCCGCGCCCTCGCGGCCGAGCGCGACCACGTCATGACCGCGCTCGACTTCGCGCTCGGCCAGCCCGCGCGGGTGAACGACGCGATCGCGCTGATCCTCGCGGCGCGCCGCGTATGGCTCCGATTCGGCTCGCTTGCGGACGCAGCCCGAATACTGCGGCGCTGCCTCGACGCCGTACCGCCGGAAATCGACGCCTTGCGGCACGGTGCGCTCTGGGCCGCTCTCGGCGACATGGAGGCGACGCGCGCCTCCTATGCAGCGTGCGTCGGCGCCGCCGATCGCGCGATCGCGCTGCTGCGCGGCGACCCGTCGCTCATGCTTGCGCGCTCGTACGTGCAGCTGCTGAACGCGCTCGAAAATCTCGGGGATCCGCGCTGTAACGACGTTCGACCCGAAGCCATCGCGGCAGCGCGCGCGTGCGCCGACGACGGCTGCACCTGGTATCTGCTCTGCAACGACGCGTTGGAGCGCATCAACCACAGCGGCGAGACCGATCTTGCCGCAGCCGAAGCGGAGCTTGCCGAAGCGCTCGCGATCGCGGAGCGCATGCAGCGCGAGCTCTTCACGGCGGCGACTCGCGCGTATCTGGCGCGACTGGACGGCCGCCGCGGACGCTTTGCGCAGGGCCTTGACGCGACGCGCGCGGTCGTGCTATCGCTGCGCTCGCAGCGCGCGGAACCATACCTCGCCGATGCCCTGGTCCAGCTCGCCTGGTTCGCGCGCGAGTGCCGGGATCCGCACGAGGCGTGCGCGGCCGCAGCGGAAAGCATCGAAATGAGCTCGCGGCTCGAGTTCGACTCGGTGATGCTTGCGGGCATCGACGAGTTCGCCGCGGCACTCGAGGTATTGGGCAGCCGGGAGCGCGCCGCACTCCTGCGCGGCTTCGCGGACCGCCGCCGGTCCCTTGCGCCGGCGTACCTTCAGTACCAGGAGCATTCGGCGCGCCACGCCGTGTTGCGCGACGCAGCTTGCGCCGCCCACCCGGGCGCCTACGCACGCGGAGAACGCGCCTCAGTCGACGAGATCCCTGCGCTGCTAGGTCCCGAGGGCGTCGAACGCGCGGTTTGAGACCGGGTTGAGAGACGGGACGTGCACCGGCGCCGTCGCCCGCCGCGCGGGTTTGAGGCGCCGTTGATCGGCGTGCGCTAAAGTTCGCGCATGGTTCGCCATGAGCGCTCGTATCTCGTCCGCTTTTACGCGGTCAACGGCGAGCATCGCGCGCGCGTGACCGACGTGGGCACGTCCCGGTCGTGGACGATCTCCGGCGCCGAGTCCGCAGGGATGCTCGAATCACAGCTCGTTCGCGACGACCGCTACGGTGACTCCCACACCCAGGAAAGGCCTCCTACGTGATCGCTCTCCGTTCGCTCGGATTGACTTTGCTCTGCTCCGTCGCCGTGACCGCGTGCAGCGGCGGCGGCATCACGTCGGTGGCGCCGCTGTCGCCCGCGACGCCTGCGCCGACCCCGACCGCATCCCCGGCGCCGTCGAATCCTGCATCGCTCCCGGTGACATCGACGCCGGCGACCTCGGCGGTCCCGCCGGTCAACGGCGCTACCGGGACGGTCACCTTCGGCGCGGTGAATCCCCCCGCAGGTGCGACGATCGCCGTGACGGTTTCGACCACGCCGCCTGCCGGCGCCACCGCGTTGCAAAGCGTGCTGCGCCGGACGAAGAGCGTCACGCGCACGACGCTGGCGTACGTCACGTGGACGCCGTCGGTGACGATCACGCTCAGCGCATTCCCGCAGTACACGATGTCGTTTCCGGCGGCGCTCGTTCCGGCTGGAACGACCCTGCACGAGGCGTTTCTCGACGGCGCGACCGCGCAACCCGTCTATCAGTTCGACATCGCGTTCGGCCCGAACGGCGCGACGCTGACGTCGACCGCGGGCGCGCCCACGCTGCAAGCCGGCAAGACGTACATCTTCGTGTTCTACATCGAGGTCAGCACCGGTGCGACGCCGCTCCCGACCGCGACGCCGATGCCGACTGCGGCTCCGACGTCAACGCCCGCGGCTGGCGCGTTCTTGGGCAACCCCGTCACCATCACCAAGGTCGACACCGGCTTCCCGGTGGGCGGCGCTTTCTACGAAGGCCAGATGACGCTGGCGGGCGACGGCCAGCTATGGCTCGCCGATCAGCGCACGCAGGCGATCCGTCCGCTCGATCCGGTCACGCGCACCCTCGGTACCGGCTACCCGTTCATCCCGCCGGGTCAGACCACGACCATCCGGCCTGGAAACCTCACGACCGGCGTGGACGGGCGGCTCTGGATCGTCACCTACGACGACACGTCAAACATCTACGCGATGTCGCTGAACGGCGCGCTGCAGAAGATGGACTCACGCGTGGCGAGTCATCTGAACTACGTCTACCGCCTGGTCTCCGGATCGGACGGCCGCATGTGGGGAATCTCCGCCGACTCGATGCGTGTGTTCACGACGTCGGGGACGATGAGCACGTATCCCCTACCCGGCGCACGCACCGGAAACGATTGCCGGGCGCTCACCCTCAACACTGACGGAAATGTCTGGTACGCGTGCGGCAACGAAGTCGGCAAAGTGACGCCGGCCGGCGTCGTCACCGAGTACTCGGGCCACGGCAGCACGTTCATCGGCGCCGCGCCGGACGGCGCGGTATGGATCCAAGGTTCGGGACTTCACGTCGGCCGCGTCGCACCGAACGGAACGTACACCGAATATCCATTGGCGGTGTACGAGAGCCTCTGCACGTCGATCGTGCAGGGCGCTGACGGTGCGATGTACCTCGGCTGTCCGGGGACGCTGTTCCGCATCGTCTCCACGGGCGCGTCGATGGGGTCGATGACGGTCGTTGCGAACTACCAGACCCCAAACTACACGACCGGCTTCACCGCTCTTACGGTCGGTCCGGACCGCCACTCGCTGTGGACGCTGAGCGAAGGATCATTCGCGCAGCTGCTGCGGTAACGCGTTGCGCACGATCGTGCCGCGGCCGCGCCAACCTGCGCTACTTCGCGGACCACCGCCGAGGTTTAGGGCCCGGCGGAGCTGCTCGCCTCAGCCGGGCTCCAGGCAGGCGCACGCCCGCCGTCGCGGTAAATCTGCTGGCTCGCGTGCTCCGTGAGATAGACGGCGATGCGCTCCTCGCCGACGCGGAGCGCGACCGCGCAGAGCGCGACGATCGTGCGCCCGAGCGATTCGTGCTGCGCCGGCGTGCGGCCGTCGCGCACGTCGCACGTGACGATCGACATCTCGCGCGGTTCGGCGCCGGGCCCGTCGTAACGGCCGAGATCGCCGTCCGCGTACGCGACGAAGCCGACGTTCACGATCCGCGCGCTGGTCTGCATGATCTCGCCGTACGCGGCGGCCAGCGCCGCGCCGAGCGCGTGCTTTGCCTCCGGAGACATGCTGCGCGTCGTGTGGATCTGCAAGAACGGCATGACGGAGCGTTCATTCTGTCGATCAGCCGCGTATCTTGCAACGATCGGCGCGCCGCAGGCGACCGCCACATGAAGCCGCCCGCCGCGTATGCGCGACCGCCGCGAGGATCGAGGGAAAGCTCTAGGAAGCGGGAAGCGTTGCGGACGCGCACGACGGAGCAAGCGATCGAATGCAGTGCTGTGACGATCCCAAGTTCGAGCTGGTCGAAGACCTCGGCCATGTCGAGTCGGTCGACTGGGATCTGGGCACGTGCGCGTCGTGCGGCTCGTACGTGTTGCGGCAGTGGTCGGAGTACGCGCCTCTGCACACCTACTACGACAAGCTGACACCGGAGGAAGGGG
>JALZBE010000373.1 GCA_030947665.1 Vulcanimicrobiota bacterium
CGTCCGATGCCTGCGTCGTGCCGAGCACCTGCTGCACGATGGTGCGCGCCGGACGCTCGCCGTGCGCGACGTCGTCGCGGCCGAGCGCCTCGTGCAGGCGGCGCTGGCCTTCGTCCGTGTCACGCGTCGCCTCGGTGAGTCCGTCCGTGTAGAACACCATGACGACCCCCGGCACCGCGGGCACCACGTTCGTCGCGCCCTCGCCACCCGGGCGAAGTCCCAACATCTGGCCCTCGCTGTGGAAGTCCTCGACGCGGCCGTCCGCCGTGCGCACAGCCGGTCCGGCGTGACCGGCTGACGCGAACGTGATCGTCTGCGCCGTACCGTCGTAGATCGCCGCGAGCGCGGTGGCGTAGCCGTCGCGGTCGACGAGCCGCAGCGTCTTGTCGGCGACGTCGAGCATCACGTTCGGATCCGGGTCGACCATCGCGGCGGACTGCATCGCCTGGCGCAGTTTCGTCATCGTCACCGCGGCGTGCAGGCCGTGCCCGAGCACGTCACCGACGGTGATCGCGACGCGGCCGTCGTCGAGCACGAACGCGTCGTACCAGTCGCCGCCGATCGTCGCTTCGTCACTGCCCGGGCGGTAGTCGGCGTCGAGATCGAGCCCGGGCACGCGTGGCAGCGCCGCTGGGAGCGAGGCCGCTTGCAGCTCTACCGCGATGCGCCGCTCGCGCTCGTAGAGTTGCGCGTTCGCGATGGCAGCGCCGGCGCGGCGCCCGACCTCTTCGACGAAACCGAGGTCGCCCTCGCGGTAATCGTCGCGCGGGTCCGCCGCGTCGCGCACGCACGTCAGCGCGCCGAGAATCTTGCCGCTCGGCGTGATGACCGGAACCGTGATGATGGAGCGCACCGCGAGCGAGCGCGTGGCGTCGATGCGCTCCGGAGTGCGTTCGACCCGCGAGACCCAGCCCGCGTCGACCGTCACCACCGACGAACGCCCCTCGTGCAGCGCGCGAGCGATCGGGTGTTCGGGCACGGGCTGCGACATGTGGCGGGTCGCCTCGAGGATGCGCTCGCGGTGCACGTCGCGGTGCGCGAGCGCGACGCGTTCCCACTTGCCTTCGGCGTCGAGCACGTCGATCACGCAGATCGCAGCGAACTCACCGACCACGGCGCGCGCAATGGCGCGCAGCGTCGCATTCGCGTCGAGCGAATCCAGCGTTGCGGCCCCCGTGCGCGACAGCAGACGCAGCCCGTCATCCACGCGCTCGCGCTCGCGCCGGTCGCGGCTCACCGTCGCAATCCCGATCGGCTTGCCCTGAGCATCGGTGAGGCGGAAGAAGTTGTACGCGACCGGCACGGGCGCGCCCGTGCGGAAGTTGCGAAACCGGAAGTCGCCGATCCAGCGCCCGTCGCGCTCGAGCGCCGCCATGATGTGCGTGCGCACGTACTCGCGGTCTTCGGGCCGGAAATAGTCCATCAGGCTCGTTGCGCGCGCGGCTTCCATCGAACCGATCTCCAGCAGCCGCCGGCCGGCCTCGTTGACGTAGACCGCGTTGCCGTCGTTGTCGCCGATCCCGATGAAGTCGCTGCTGTTCTCGGCGAGCGCGACGAACATCTCGCGCCCCTCGTCGGCGCGCCGCTGCTCGTCGATGTCGATGTTTACGCCCACCCAGCGCGTGATCGCGCCGCCCTCGTCGCGAATCGGCAGCGCACGCACGAGCTGCCAGCGGTACGTGCCGTCGGCCATGCGCACGCGAAACTGCGTGTCGTATTTCTCGCCCGTCGCGACTGCGGTCCGCCAGAGATCGTGCGTGCGCTCGCGGTCGTCGGGATGCACGCCGTCGAGCCAGCCCGAGCCGAGTGCGGCGTCTTGGGCGCGCCCGCGCGTCTCGCTGAAGCCGTGTCCGATGTAGTCGAGGCTGCCGTCGGGCAACGCGCTCCACGTCATCCCCGGGAGCGCCTCACTGAATGCTCGGTAGCGCGCCTCGCTGTCGCGCAGCGCGTCGGCCGTCCGCTTGCGATTCTCGTCGTCGATTTTAGCGGTCGACCTCGCCGAAGACCGGGTCGAGCGAACCGATCATCACGACCATGTCCGCGATCAGCTCGCCGATCGCGAGCTTCTTGAGCACCTGCAAGTTGTACATCGACGGCGGGCGCGTGCGCACGCGCCATGGTCGGTTGTCGCCGTTGGACACCACGTAGTAGCCCAGCTCGCCGCGCGGCCCCTCGACCGCCTGGTACACGTCGCCCGGCGGCACGCGGAACGACTCCGAAACCAGCTTGAAGTGGTGGATCAGCGCCTCCATCGACAGCGCGATCGTCTCCTTGGGCGGCGGCGCGAACTTCGTGTCGGGGATCTGCACGGGGCCGGGCGCGTCGAGCTTCTTGCGCACCTGGCGGATGATGCGCATCGACTCGTCCATCTCGTCGAGCCGCACCAAGAAGCGCGCGTACGCGTCGCCTTCGGTACGGACCGGCACGTCGAACTCGTATTCGCCGTAACCCGAGTACGGAAACGCCTTGCGCACGTCGTACGCGATGCCGCTCGCGCGCAGCACCGGGCCGGTGAGGCTCCACGCGACCGCGTCTTCAGCGGAGATGATCCCGATGTCGATCGTGCGGTCCTGGAAGATGGGGTTCTTCTGCAGCAGGCCGCGCAGGTCGCGCATGCGCGGCTCATACATCGCGATCACGCCGTCGAGTCGGCCGAGAAAACCCTCGGGCAGGTCGTCGCGCAGACCGCCGACGCGGATGTAGTTGGGGTGCATGCGCGCGCCGCCCGACGCTTCGAACAGGTCGAGGATGCGCTCGCGCAAGTCGAAGCAATAGAAGAACGGCGTGAGCGCGCCGATGTCGATGCCGCCCGTGCCCAGCCACACGCAGTGCGACGCGATGCGCGACAGCTCGGAGAGCAGCACGCGCACGTGATTCGCGCGCGGCGGGACCTGCGCGTCGATGCCGAGCAGCTTCTCGACCGCGAGGTAGTAGCACAGCGCGTTGGTGAGCGGCGAGAGGTAGTCCATCCGCTCGATGACGGTGGACGCCTGCGACCAGAAGAGATTCTCGGCGCTCTTCTCGATGCCGGTGTGCAGGTAACCGATCTCGGGCGACGCGTTGGTGATGTTCTCGCCTTGGATCTCCGTGATCACTTGCAGAACGCCGTGCGTCGACGGATGCTGCGGTCCCATGGAGAGCACCATGCGGTTGTCGGTGCGCTCGACCACGTCGACCGCGTAGCCGCCGGTCTGCGTCGTAGCGCCGGGCGTCGTCGCGATGGTCACTTCGGCGGCTCCTGTTTCGAGTTGACGGGCTGCTGCGCGAGCTGCTGGGGCGTCGCGGCGCCGGCGGTGTTCGCACCGCCGGGCTGCGTGCCGCTCTGCGCCGCTTTGGCGGGATCGCCGGTGCCGTGGAACTCGCTGCGGCCGCGGGCTTGCGCGATCTGCTTCTGCAATGCCGCAGCGGTTTTTCCCGACGCGGGCGTACCGGCGGCGACGTTCGACTTCAGCGCGAACGACGGGCGCGGCGTGCGCTCGCGCGCGACGCCGCGCAGCGGGTAGTCCTTGCGCAGCGGATGGCCTTCCCAGTCGTCGGGCATCTGGATGCGGCGCATGTCCGGGTGGCCCTCGAAGCGCACGCCGAACAGGTCGAATATCTCGCGCTCGGCCCAGTCCGCGCTCGGCCACATGTCGGACACCGTCGGCACGACGGGATCGTTTTCGGGCACACCGCACAACACGCGGACGCGTTCGGGCGTGCCGACTTCCGCGACGGTCGCGATCTTCACCGGCATGCGCAGCAGATGGTAGACGACGTCGAAACGCGCGGGCTCGCGGCCGGGATAGTCGGCGCCGCCGACGTCGAGCAGCATCGCGAAGCCGTCGTCACGCAAGCCCGAGAGCGTCGCGCGAATTTCGGCGGGCGTCACGCGCATGATGCGCGCGTCGGCAATGTCCGGACGTAC
>JALZBE010000374.1 GCA_030947665.1 Vulcanimicrobiota bacterium
CGTACGTGCTGCGGCGCGGCGTGCGCTGGCAAGACGGCGTCGCGGTGACCGCGCACGACGTCGTGTGGACGCTGCACGCGATCCTCGACGATCGCAACCCCGTCCGTTCGCGCGCCGGCTACGACCGCGTCGCGAACGCGGAGGCGCTCAACGACCGCACCGTGCGCGTCACGCTCAAGGAGCCGTGGGCGCCTGCGGTCGCGACGCTGTTCAGCTACGGCACCGCGCCGCAGTACGTGCTTCCGGCGCATCTCCTCGAAAAAGAGCCGAAGCTCGACACGAGCGCCTTCGCGTCGCACCCCGTCGGCAACGGCGCGTACCGCTTGGTGTCGTGGACGCGCGGCGACCATCTCGTGTACGAGGCGAACCCGTCGTACTGGCGCGGCGCGCCGAAGGTCGCGCGGCTGGACATTCGAATCGTGCCAGATCCCGGCACGAACTTCACGCTGCTGCAGAGCGGCGGGCTCGACTGGAACTTGATGTCGCCGTCACAGCGCCAGTCGCTCGGCAAACCGGCGCACCTCGCGTTCCGCACCGTGCCCCTCGCGCTCGTCGCCGGCATCGCGATCAACGTGACGCACCCGCCGCTCGACGACGTGCGCGTGCGCCGCGCGCTCGCGGCGTCGATCGACCGGGAGAGCATCTCGAAGAAGATCACGTTCGGGCGGTATCCCGTCGTCGACACCGCGCAGCCGCTCAGCTCGTGGGCGCGCGACGCGTCGGTGCACGAGCCGGCATACGATCCCGCTGCGGCGGACCGTTTGCTGGATGCGGCGGGCTGGAAGCGCGGCGCCGACGGCGTGCGCGCAAAGGACGGCAAACCGCTCGCGCTGACGTACGTGCAGTTTCCCGAGTCGCAGACCGGCGTGCGCGTGGCAACCGTCGTCCAGAGCGAACTCAGCGCGCGCGGTTTGCGCGTGAGCATCAAGTCGCTCACCAACGTGCAGCTGTTCTTGCCGAAGTCGCAGGGCGGCGCGCTCGCGAACGGCGCGTTCGACCTGGCGTACGTGCCGTGGCCGATGGGCGCCGACCCCGACGACTCGTTCCTGCTGTCGTGCGCCGGCAACGCGAACTACATGCGCTGGTGCGACCGCGGCGTCGATGCGCTCGAACGCCGCGCGCTGATTGCACCCAGCCGCGATGAGCGCCGCAAGCTGTACGCGCAGATCCAGCGGCGCGTCGCGGACGCGGTGCCGATCGTGTACTTGTTCAACCCGTCGTACTCGTACGCGTACCGCACCGCTCTCGGCGGTTTCTACCCCAATGCGTTCAACCCGACGTGGGACGCGCAGCGCTGGACGCTTACGCGGTGAGTCAACCGATGTGGCAGACTTCCAGCTTGTTGCCGTCGGGGTCGTCGAAGAATACCGCGTAGTACTTCGGGCCGTACTCGCCTTCGGTCATCTCGATGTTCCGCGCGCCGATCGCCGGCAGGTACACACGGATCGCATCGACAGTGCCTCGCGAGGGTGCGTCGAACGCGATTCGCGTCAGGCCCGGCGTCATCGCGGCGTCTTCGGTCAGGCCGAACCACTCGTTGGGCCGCCAGCTCGCGTCCGCGTCCGGCGGCGGGATCGCCCATGTCGTGAACGCCGGGCCCGCGTGCTTCACCGCGCCGAGCAGGTTGAGGAACGCGTCGTAGAATTCGACGCCCTTCTCACGATCGCGCACGCGGAGGTCGACGTGCGAGATGATCAGAGGCACGCCATGGAGCCTTTCGTCAGCGCGCACACCTTGCGTTCGATGCCTTCGGTGTCGCGCAGCGAGATGCGCCAACCCGCCAAGTTCTTCATGTAAACCGCGAAGCCGTATTGCTTGGTCGCGTACGGCGCCGGCGTACCGAATGCGTACACCGGCTTGCCGTTGTTCATTTGAAAGCCGATGTACTTCGCGGTGGAGCCGGCGTCGTCGAGGTCGTCGCCGCTCTCACCGTTGACGATCAGCGGCGGGTAGCCCGCGAGGTTGATCGCTTCGAAGTCGTGGACGTGCCCGGCGAGCACGACCTCGAACGGTGCGAACGTCCAGTTCAACTGCAGCAGCGCTTGCGTCTCGTTCGTGTTCGAGAACGGCGGACGGTGCGTGACGAACCACGTGTCGCCGGTTGCGCCCGCCGCCAGTGCCTGCGCTTGGCGAAACGACGCCGCGTAGAACGCGATGCGCGCGGGGTCGGGCTTGCTGTCGCTCGGATCCGCGGCCGAGTCGTTCACGACGATGCGCAGCCCGCCGAACGACGCGGCCCAGGGTGGCGTGCCGTCGACGGCGCCCGCGGTGCACGGCGTCACCGTATCAGCACCGTCGAGGTAGCGAAACCACGCGGGCCCGCCGCGCTGACAATCTTCGTGGTTGCCGCGGATCATGATGAGCGGCGCGCTCGCGAAGATCGGTTTGCCCGGCGTGAACCAGTCGGCGTTCCACGACATGCTCGTGTCGCCCCAGCGGTTGCGGCATTCCGTCATCGTCTTGAGGCAATTGTTCTCGCGGTAGTAGTAGTCGCCGACGTGCACGAGCAGATCGGGATGCGCCGCGGCGATCGTCCTCGCGATCTTGGGGAACGGCCAGTCCGCGATGTCGCCGCAGTTCTGCTGCTCGTCGTCGAGCATGCGGCAACCGGTGTCGCCGAAGACCACGATCGTGCGCGGCGCGACCGGCGGCGACGGCAGATGGACCTTCTCGACCGCGACGTGGTGCGCGTTCGGCGGGAGCGGTACGTCGCACACCACCTCGTCGAAGCCCGGCGCGGTGCCCGCGCGCTGCCGCATCGGTGTCGAACCGCCGTCGTACGTGACGGCGGGACACGTCTGCGGAACCAGTGCGCGCGCGTGGGGCTTTCCGTCCGCGGCGTACTGGACCCAGGCGGAAAGAACGGCGGCGACGAGCATGTTACTTCTCCGAGTTGCAGCGGACGGCACGGTTCGCGAGCGTGCAGCGGGCGCGCTCCGTTCCGTCAGGATCGCGGAGCGAGATCGTCCAGCCGGCGTCGTTGCGCGTGTAGACTCCGAAGCCAAAGTGCGCCGATCCGAACACGCTGCCCTGCACGTGCAAATCGCCGACCGCGAGCCCGAGAAATGCGGCGTAGTTCGGATCGAGTCTCGCGCCGCCTTCGCCGTTGATGAGCAGCGGCGGGAGCGTCTCGAAATTCATCGCGGCGAACAAGTGCAGATGCCCGGACAGGACCGCGTCGAACGGCACGAGCGCGTCGCCCATCGCGGTGCGCTCGTCGTCATTGATGTACGGCGGGCGGTGCGTGACGAACCAGCTCCGCCCTTTCGCGAGCTTGCGCACCGTCGCGAACTGCTTCTTGTAAACGAGCGTGCGGGCCGGATCGGCCTTGCGGTCTTCGGCGACGGCGGAATCGAACGCCACGATCGTCACGTCGCCGAAGCCGACCTCGAACGGTTCGGTCGTGACGGTGCATGCCGTATTCGCGTGCGCATCGAGATAGCGAAACCAGCCCGTGCCGTTGCGGTCGCATTCCTCGTGATTGCCGCGCACGAGCAGCAGCGGCGCGCTCGCGAACAGCGGCGCGGCCGGGGTGAGAAAGTCCGCGTACCATGCAGCGGCGTCGTCGCCGTAGGGGCTGTCGCCACAGCGCACGAGCGGCGGACACGGGTGTTCGCGGTAGAGGTAATCGCCGACGTGGACGATCAGGTCGGGATGCACAGCGGCGATCGCGCGCGCGATCTGCGGAAAGGGCCACGCCGCCGGATCCTCGCACGACTGGCTGCTCAGCACGCTGAGCCGGCAGCCCGTGTCGCCGAGAACGACGATCGTGTGCGGGTCGCGCGCCGGCGCGGGCAGCGTGCGGCCGCCGACGATCACGTGCTTGGCGCGCGCCGGGATCGCGACGTCGCAGACGACGTCGGCAAACTGCGGCGCGCGGCGCGCGCGCTCGGTCATCGTGAGCG
>JALZBE010000375.1 GCA_030947665.1 Vulcanimicrobiota bacterium
CGCGTACGCTCGGCACGGCGTCCCCGAGTACTGGATCGTCGATCTGCTCCACGAGCACATCGACGTCTATCGTGCGCCGGGCGGCGAACGGTATGCCCGACATCGTCGCGTAGGCCGCGGCAAGTCGGTTGCGCCGCTTGCGTTTCCGGACGACGTGATTGCCGTGAACGACATTCTTCCGCCGCCGCGGTAGTCTCGACCGTAGCCTGCGGCGAAGACGCGCTCATGAGCGCACCCGTCAACGATCCGTTCGGCAACCGCATCGAGCTGATCGCGGGCTGAGCGGGCGCACGGGGTCCACGACGAGGACCTAAAGGGGACGCCGTCCCCGAGCTTTGAACGGGGCGGGGTGATCCGGCTCCTGGACTCTGAGACGATCGGGCAGATCGCGGCCGGCGAGGTGATCGAGCGGCCGCTGTCGGTCGTCAAGGAGCTCGTCGAGAACGCGCTCGATGCCGGCGCGACGCGGATCGCGGTGCGCGTGCGCGGTGGCGGTCTCGTCGAGATCGAGGTCGCCGACGACGGCGCCGGGATCGCGCCGGACGACTTGCCGCTCGCGGTGACGCGCCACGCCACCTCCAAACTCGCGGACGCCGGCGGCCTCACGCGCGTCGACACGCTGGGGTTTCGGGGCGAAGGGCTTGCGTCGATCGCCGCGATCGCGAAGGTGACGATCGTCTCGCGGACCGCGGACGCCGAGGTTGCCACGGCGCTCGACGCGCACGCCGACGAGCTCGGCGAGCCGCGGGCGGTCGCCGGGCCGCCGGGGACGCGCGTGATCGTGCGCGAGCTGTTCGGCAACGTGCCGGTGCGGCGCGAGTACCTGCGCTCGCCGTCCGCCGAGTTCGCGCGCATCGCGTCGTGGCTGTCGACGCTCGCGCTCGCGTATCCGCACGTCGGTTTCGCGCTCGAGCACGACGGCAAGGCGGCGTTCGCATTCGCGCCGGGTGATGATCTCGCGCCTCGGCTGCGGCACGTGTTCGGCACGTCGTCGTCGACGATGGTCGCGATCCGCGCCGGCGATGCGCACGCCGGCGTGAGCGGCTGGGTGAGCTCGCCGGACGACGACCGGCCCGATCGCCGCAGCCAGATCGTGTTCGTGAACGGACGGCTGCTGCGCAGCACGCTGGTGAGCGGCGCGTGGTCGGCGGCGTACCGCACATTCGCGATGGTCGGGCGGTATCCGTACGGCGTGCTGTACCTGAGCGTGCCGCCTGACCAGGTCGATCAGAACGTGCATCCGACCAAGATGGACGTGCGCTTGCGACACGGCGACCGTGTCCTGGCGGCGGTCAGGGACGCGATCGGCACGGCGCTGCGGCGCGGCGCCGTCGAGCGGCTCGGCCGTTCGATCTCGCTCGCGCCGCCCGAAGCCGCGCTCGACGGCAGCCCGGCGCGGATCGACTGGGCCGGCACCTTCACGCCCGCGGCGAACGGTACGGCGGCGGAACGCAAGACGCTGCGCGTGCTGGCGCAGGTCGACCGCACGTTCATCCTCGCGAGCGACGGCGACGCGGTGGTGCTGATCGATCAGCACGCGGCGCACGAGCGAATCGTGTTCGAGCAGCTTTCTTCCAACGCGCGCGCGCATGCCGCCGCGGAGCCTTTGCTGATCCCGTACACGTTCGAGGTGCGTCCGGAAGAAGCGGAGCGACTCGACGCGACGCTCGACGCCCTCGCCGCGGGCGGGCTGCACGTCGAGCACTTCGGCGAGCGCGCGTACCGCGTCACCGCCACGCCGGCGCGGCTCGTGCACGCGGGACGGACGCGGCCGTTCGACGTCGTCGACTTCGTCGCGTGCTTGGGCGACGACGTGCGGGGGCTCGATGCGGATCAGCGCGTTTGGGCGTCGTTGGCGTGTCATTCGGTGGTGCGCGCGCACGAGACGCTGGAGTATGCCGAGATGACCGCGCTCGTCCAGCGGTTGCAACGCTGCGAGAACCCGATGCACTGCCCGCACGGCCGCCCGACGATCGTGCGGCTCGAGGCCGAGCGCATCGCGGCGCTCTTCAAGCGGGTGTGACGACCGGCGTTCTGATCCTCGCCGGCCAGACGGCGTCCGGGAAGAGCGCGCTCGCGCTGGAGCTCGCGGAACGGTTCGGCGCGGAGATCGTCGGGGCGGATTCGCGGCAGATCTATCGCGGGATGCCGATCGGGACCGCCGCGCCGGGCGTCGACGATCGTGCGCGCGTGCGGCATCATCTGGTCGAATTTCTCGATCCGCGCGAGCGGTACTCGGCCGCGCGCTTCGTCGCTGACGCGCTCGCGGCGATCGACGACGTGCACGCGCGCGGAAAGCGGGCGATCGTCGCGGGCGGCACGGGATTTTACGTGCGCGCGCTCGCCGGCGACGTGACGCTCTCGCCCGCGTACGATGCGGAGGTCCGCGAACGTCTCGCGCGCGAGGCGCGCGTGCATCCGCCCGACGTGCTGGCCGCATGGCTGCGCGCGCTTGCGCCGGTGCGTGCGGCGGCGGTCGATTCGAACGATCCGTACCGCATCGTGCGCGCGCTCGAGGTCGCGCTCGTCGAGCGCACGGTGCCGTCCCGCGACACGACTGCGGTCTCGCACGGCGACGACATCGTGGCCGGCGAGAATCTTCGCACGCGCGGCATCCCCGTTCGCAAGCTCTACGTCGACGTTGCGCCGGACGTGCTCGAACGGCGTATCGCCGCGCGCGTCGATGCGATGCTCGCGAACGGCTTCATCGAGGAGGCGCAGCGCATCGGCGGCGAGGCGGTCGCCGCCGATGCCGTGGGGTATCGCGAGGCGCTCGCGTACTTGGCCGGATTCTCGACGCGCGCCGAGCTGCGGGCGCACTTGGTCCGCAACACGCGCCGGTATGCGAAGCGGCAGGCGACGTGGTTCCGGACCGAGCCGGGGCTCGTTCGGGTCCCTGCGGCCGATGCATTGGCGCGTGCCGTCGCCGAGGCGGGAGCACTTCCGGGCTGGGCGTAAGCCAACGAGCATGGCGAACTCCCGTCCGCAACCGCTCCAAGACGCGTACCTTGCCGAGGTGAAGCGCCAAGCCGTTCCCGTCACGATCTACCTGGTGAACGGCTTTCAGCTCAAAGGCGTGGTGAAAGGCTTCGACCCGTTCACGATCGTGCTCGAGTACGAGAAGAAGGCGCATCTGATCTACAAGCACGCCGTCTCGACCATCTCGCCGAACGGGCCGGTCAGCTCGTCGCTGGTGCCGGAAGAGAGCGAGGCGGTCGCGCCGTGACGACCGGCGTCTCGATCGTGAAGACGAACGGGACGGGCAACGAGTTCGTGCTGGTCGACGAGCGCATCGCGCCGGTCGCCGATCCCGTCGCGTTTGCGCGCGACGTGTGCGACCGCGACCACGGCGTCGGCGCCGACGGCGTGCTGTTCGTGCAGTCGTCGGAGCGATTCGATGCGCGGTTGCGCATCGTGAACGCGGACGGCAGCGACGCGGAGATGTGCGGCAACGGGATGCGGTGCGTCGGGCGCTATCTCGACGAGCACGACGGCCGCGACGCCGCGACCGTCGAGACGGAGGCGGGGCCGATCGGCACGCGCGTGCTCTCACGCGCCCCGTACCGGATCGCGGTGGAGATGGGCGAGCCGCGCATCGGGGTGTCGCATGACGTCGCCGGCTACCGCGCGACGCCGGTCGACGTCGGCAACCCGCACGTGGTGATCCGCGTCGACGACGTGCGGGTGATCGAGCTCGCGGCCGACGGCCCGCGGATCGAGCACGATCCGCGGTATCCGAATCGCACGAACGTGCATTTCGTTTCGCGCGACGGTGACCGCGGCGACGGCGGCGGTTGGCGCGTGCGGCATTGGGAGCGCGGCGCGGGCGCGACGCAAGCGTGTGGAACCGGCGCCGTCGCCGTAGCGGCGGTGCTCATCGCGAGCGGCGATGCGACCTC
>JALZBE010000376.1 GCA_030947665.1 Vulcanimicrobiota bacterium
CCCCAAATCCACTCGTCGATCATCACGTCCCCGACCACGACGATGCGCCGGCCCGTCATGCGCGCGAGCAGCTCCGTCGCGCGCGGCGCCGCGATCAGCTCAGCCACGTCGCGTGACCTTCATTGCGCGGCGCGCAACGATCCACTCCGCCGCTTCGAGCAGCGTGCGCGCGCGCAGATCCGGCTCGGGGCCTTCGTACGGATACGGCCCCGGTAAGAGAATCCCGGGGATCCCCACCGCATGCCCGAGCGCGACGTCGCTGCCACGGTCGCCGATCACGGCGCCGCCGTCGAGCACGAAGCCGTGCTCGACCAGCGCGCGTTGCACCAAGCCGGGTTCGGGTTTGCGGCACGCGCAGTCCTCGTCGTAGTGCGAACACCAGTACCACGCATCGATCGCGACCCCGTCACGGGCGAGCCGCCGCGCGATCTCGTCGTTCACCGCCTGCACCGTGGCATCTTCGAAGTAGCCGCGCGCGACACCAGACTGATTCGACACGACCACCGTCGCATAGCCGCGCTCGTCGAGCAGCCGCAGCGCATCGACGACCGTCGGCAGGATCCGCACGCCGTTCGGATCGTCGAGAAAGCCTTTTTCCTCGATGAGCGTGCCATCGCGGTCGAGGAAGACGGCGGACCGGCCTGCGCGCGGCTCGGAGCTCCGTCCCGGAACGGCCGTCACGCCCGCTCGCGCTCCCGCTTCGCGAAGACGGTCTGCATTCGATCGAAGAGTCGCTGCGCCGTCGGACGAGGTACGCCGTAGCGGACCATCTCGTCGACGTTCAGCGCCCCGCCGGTGTTGACGAGCACGCACCAGCGCTCGGCGCGGCGCTGGAAGATACCCTCGCCCCCGCTATGAACGCCGTACCAGCTCGCGAAGGCGTAGCCGGCGTCGGTCAACACCGTCGTGTGAAACGGCCCACGTTCGCGATGGGTCACGTAGTAGCTCGCGACCGAGGAAAAGCACGCGTGCGGCGGCGTCATTGCGATCGTGGTCACGCGAACAGCAGCTCTTGTTCGACGAGGTCGCAGATGATGTGGCCCATCGTGATGTGCACTTCTTGCACGATCGCGCTGTAGCCGTCGGGGCCGAGCAGAATCAAGTCCGCGACCTCCGCGACGGTGCCGCCGCCGTTGCCGGTGAACGCGATCGTCGTCGCGCCGATCTCGTGCGCGGCCTCGAGTCCCTTCACGACATTTTTCGACGTGCCGCTCGTGGTGATGCCGACACAGACGTCACCCGGCCTGGCAAGCGCTTCCACCATGCGCGCGAACAGCTGCTCGTAGCCGAAGTCGTTCGCGATCGCGGTGACGGCAGACGTGTTCACCGTCAGCGCTTCGGACGGCAAGCCGCCGCGCTCGCGCAGAAAGCGCCCGCTGAACTCCGCCGCGAGGTGCTGCGCGTCGGCCGCGCTGCCGCCGTTGCCGAACCACAGCACCTTATTGCCCTTGCGAAACGCGTCGGTGAGCGCGGCGACGATCGCCGCGACCTGCTCGGCGTAGTGCGGGTGGTCGAGTTGTCCCTTGCGGTCCGCGAGCAGCTCCGCGAACGCGCGGCGCCCTTCGATTACGGTTCGATCCAAAATAGCTCCTGACCGAGCGAGACGAGCTCGCCGTTCTCGACGAGGATGCGCGACACGATACCGGCGTGGTCGCTCGTGATCTCGTTCATCAGTTTCATCGCCTCGAGGATGCACAGCGTCTCGCCGGCCGCGACCCGGCTACCGATTTCGACGAAGGCCTCCGCGTCGGGGTTCGACGAGCGGTAGAACACGCCGACGACGGGCGCGGTGACCTTACGGACGTTGGCGCCGGCAGTCACGGGCGCCGCGGAAACTTCGCTCACGGCTCCGGCGATGGGCGTCGCGCCCGGGAGCGGCGGGGGCACGGCGTACGTCATCGCCCCCGGCGCGTACGCGGCGGGATCGCGCCGCACGATCTCGATCTCGGTCTCGCCCGTCCGGACGCGGATCGCGTCCAGATCGAACTCCGCGGCGATCTCGCCGAGCGCGCGGACGCGGGCCGCTTCGTCCTGATCCATCACGCCGTGGCTTCGACGAGGATGCGCGCGACCTCCGCCGCGGCGGGGGCCAGCGGCAGCCGCCGGTCCTCGCGCGCCACGAGGTCCCGCAGGACGAGCTCCTCCGTGGCCAGCTCGTCGTCGCCAAGGATCAGCGCCCAGCGGGCGTGATTGCGGTCGGCGATCTTGAAGTGCGCCGTCAGCTTGCGCGGCAGCCATTCCGCGAACGTGGGCTCCGGCGAGAGCGCCCGCAGCGCGCCGACGATCGCGACCAGCCGCTCGCGGGCCGCGTCGCCCAGCGCGACGGCCTGGACGCCGCGGCGCGGCGGCTCCCGCTCGCCGGTCAGCTTCGCGACGACCATCAAGAAGCGCTCGATGCCCAGGCCGAACCCGACCCCGGGGGTCGGCGGTCCGCCGAGCTCCGCCACCAGGCCGTCGTAGCGGCCGCCGCCGCAAATGGTGCCCTGCGCGCCGATCGCCGTCGACACGAACTCGAAGACCGTGCGCGTGTAGTAGTCGAGCCCGCGCACGATGCGCGGGTTGACGACGTACGCGATCCCGAGCGCGTCGAGACAGCTTCGCAGCGTAGCGAAGTGCGCGCGGCAGTCGTCGCACAGCAGGTCGAGCATCGCCGGGGCGCTCTCGACGTACGGCCGGTCTTTTGGGTCCTTCGAATCGAGGATGCGCAGCGGGTTGCGTTCGAGCCGGCGCTGCGAGTCGGCGGACAGCTCCGCGGCGTGCGGGCGAAAGTGGTCGAGCAGCGCTTGACGGTAGTGCGGCCGGCAGTTCGCGTCGCCGACGCTGTTGACGTTGAGCACCGCGTCACTGATGCCGTAGCGCGCGAGCAGCAGCGCGGCGATCTGGATCACCTCGGCGTCCGCCTCCGCGCCGGCGACGCCGAAGCACTCGACGCCGAACTGGTTGGCCTGCCGGTAGCGTCCCGCTTGCGGGCGCTCGTAGCGAAAGAACGGGCCGACGTAGTACAGCCGCTGCGGCCCCTGCGCGAGCAGCTTGTGCTCGAGCAGCGCGCGCACGACGCCCGCCGTCAGCTCGGGGCGCAGCGTCATGCTGCGCTCGCCCTTGTCGACGAACGTGTACATCTCTTTCTCGACGATGTCCGTCGTCTCGCCGACGCCGCGCGCGAAGAGCTCCGTCGCCTCGAAGATAGGCGTGCGAATCTCGCCGTAACCGAACCGGCACGCGATCTCGCGGCAGTCGGAGTCGAGCCGGCTCCACCGCGCGGATTCGGGCGGAAGGATGTCTTGCGTGCCGCGGGGGGCGCTGATCGGATTCACGGTCGACCCGTCGGCTTCGGGCGACGACGTAATCGGGCCTCCGCGCCCCGCACGTGAGCGGCAATGGGTCCCTCCCGCGCGCGGCTCGTGGCGCTTTCGCGCCGGCGGATGAGGCGTTCATCACGGCGTTCGAAGCGGAGGTCTCTGCCGCGGATCACCGGTGAGGCGCGCGGCACGTCGTACTTCATAACGGACTCCTGCGCGAACGACGCCGCGCTGCGGACGTGGTCGGACGTCTTCGCGCGCGAAACGTTTCCGTCCGCGATGCACCGGCTGCTGCTGCAACGCGCAGTGCTGCGGCTCGAACCGGCGCCGCGCTCCCTGTACGGCAACGAGGCGTGCGCCCCGAGCGCGCTCGCTACGTAACCGGGCCTTCGCGCGGCTCCAGCAACTCGACCGGGATGCCGTTCGGGTCTTCCACGAACGCGATCGCGCGGTTGCCGCCCGGCGACTTCTTGGGCTCTTTGACGATCTTCACGCCCTGCGCGCGCAGCTTCTCGATCACGCCGGGCAGATCGCCGTCGACCTCGAGCGCGAGGTGCTCGTAGCGGTTGCCCAGTTCGTACGGCGGA
>JALZBE010000377.1 GCA_030947665.1 Vulcanimicrobiota bacterium
TCGCGAAATGCGGCTCGACCGCGTACCTCTCGGCATGACGATTATAGACGGGGCTTTCTATCTCATAACCGGCGCCAAGAATTTCAAGAACCTCGAGCTCACAATGGTGGACGCTCGCGGCGAAACACCCCACGTCACCTCACTTGGTTCGATCCCGTTCAACGCGCGCGGGCTTACCTACGACGGCTCACGCTTCTGGACCGGCCATCGCGACACCAACGAGATCGTGGCCTTCGCGATGCCGGTATAACCGTAGTTCGCATTACGGTTACCTATCTTTACTGCTTAGCTTGGCTAGCGGCAAGCCACCTACCTCGGGCTTAGACGTGAAGGTACCGGCGCCGCAGCTCCTCGTCGGTGCGGACCTGGGCCGGAGTGCCTTCGAATTTAATCTCGCCCTGGTCGATGATGTAGCATCGGTCCGCAACGGCTAGGGCCGAATACAGGTTCTGCTCCACCAGCAGCGTCGTGATGCCGGAGGCTTTGATCTCGCGGATCACGTTTTCCACCTCGCGCACGATCAGGGGGGCTAAGCCCTCTGTGGGCTCGTCCAGCAGCAGCACTTTCACGTCTTGCAGCAGGGCGCGGGCGATTGCCAGCATCTGTTTCTCGCCGCCGCTGATCTCGTCGCCTTTGTGCGTGAGGCGTTCGCGCAGGCGCGGGAACTTCTCGTAGACGTGATCCAGCGTCCAGCCCGGTCTGCGCGCCGTCACTTGCGCGATCTTCAGGTTCTCCGCCACGGTGAGGTTGTTGAAGATCCGCCGCTCTTCGGGCACGAGCGACACGCCTTTGCGCGCGATCGTCATCATGTCGCGGCCGACGAGCTCCTCGCCGTCGAGCTTCACGCTGCCGGTGCGGGGCTTCTGCCAGCCCACGATGCTCTTGAGGGTCGTGGTCTTGCCGACGCCGTTGCGGCCCAGCAGCGCGACGGTCTCGCCGGCGCCGATGTGCAGCGACACGTCGCGCAGCACGTGGCTGTCCCCGTAATACGTGTTGATCGCCTCGACGCGCAAGCGCGCATGCGTCACGGGAGCAGGCGCCGGTGCGGGTGCGGTTATGTCCGAAGCGCTCATCAGTGTGCGAGCTCCGCCTCGGAGTGCCCGCCGAGATACGCTTCCTGCACGCGCGGGTTCGCCTGAATCTCCGCCGGCGTGCCTGTCGCGAGGACGGTGCCTTGGTGCAGCACCGTGATCGTGTCCGACAACCCCATCACCATTTCCATGTCGTGCTCGATCACGAGCACGGTCATCTCGAGCGAGAGATTGCGGATCAGCGCTTCCGTCTTGCGCGCTTCGTCCTTGGACATGCCGGCGACCGGCTCGTCGAGCAGCAGGATCTGGGGCTGCGTCGCGAGCGCGATCGCGATGTCGAGCCGCTTCTTGTCGCCGTGCGAAAGGTCGCCGGCGCGGACGTCCTCGACTCCGGCGAGCTCCAAGCGGCTCATCGCCCGCTCCGCCAACGCGTCGACGTCCGCGAGCCGGATCGAACGCCGAAAGACTTGCGGCGCGAACGAACCTTGCACGCTCGCAAGCGCGGCCAGCCGGCAGTTTTGCCGCACCGTTTGGTCGGCGAAGAGGTTCGCGGTTTGGAATGCCTTCGCGATCCCCATGTGCACACGCGACGTGCCGCTCACGCGGGTGACGTCGCGGCCTCGGTACCGGATGGTCCCCGAGCTTGGCGCGATCGTGCCCGCGATCAGGTTGAAGAACGTCGTTTTGCCGGCGCCGTTGGGGCCGATCACCGCGCGCAGCTCGCCGGGGTCGACGCGAAAGTCGACCTCGCGCACCGCCGCGAAGTGGCCGAACGATTTGCCGAGCTTCAGCGTCTCGACGATGCTCGTCGGGCCGCCCGGGCGGGCTTGGTCGGCCGGTTTCAAGAGCGGATCCGGTTCCTCCGTCGGCAGCGCCAAAGAGCGCCTGAACACCGCGTACGGGTTCGTCTGGCGGCGCTTGAAGAGCGTGGAGAGGCCGCGCGGCAGGAACACGATCACGCCGACGAAGATCAAACCTTCGATGAGTCGCCACGCCGGCGTCTTCGCCGACAACACGTTCTCCAAGAACATGATGACGGCCGTGCCGGCGACCGGGCCGAACAGCGTTTGCACCCCGCCGACGACGGCGTAGATCACGAACGAGCCGCTGCGGTCGATGCCGACGGCGTCGATCCCGATCGATCCGTCGTACAGCGCGCGCAACGCACCGGAAAAGCCGGTCAGGGCGCCCGAGATCGTGAACGCCGCTAGGCGGTATGCCGCCGCATTGAAACCGACGAACACGCTGCGCTGCTCGTTCTCGCGGATCGCGTCGAGGACCTCACCGAACTGCGAGCGGTTGAGCGAGCGCACGAACAGCAGCACGATCAGTAGCATGAGCGCCGCGAACACGTACCAGAGCTTGAGGTCGCCGACGTTCCCGAACGGGCCCAAATCGAGGGCGGGCAGCGACGCCGTCAGGTCGATATTCCAGGTGCCGAGCGACACCAGGGCGTTGGGGATCGTCTGAATGCCGTCGTCACCGTTCGTCAACCCCTTGCCCTGCTCGACCAGGAAATAGACCATTTGCGCGAACGCCAGTGTGAGCAGCGCAAAGTAGATTCCGTACAGGCGCACCGTCAGCGCGCCGATTGCCATCGCGAGCAACGCGGTCGCGATCGTCGCACCGAGCGTCGCCAACCAGAGGTTCGGATGGGCGGGCATCCAGTGCACCAGCAAGATGGCCGCGATATAGCCGCCGCCGCCGAAGAACATCGCGTGTCCGTACGAGAGCATGCCCGCATAGCCGAGCAGCAGGTTGAAACCGATCGTCGCGATGCTGACGATCACGATCTGCGTCGCGAGCCCCGGGTAGCCGCCGATCGGATGGAGCAGTAGCGGAAACAGCGCGAGCCCGAGCGCGGTTAACAGCGCAAAGCGGATGTCGCCGCCGAGAACGCTGCGCTGCGCGCGTGGGGGCGCGACGGGCGTTGTCGTCGCCGGGGTCGTCATGACTGGCGGATGACCTCGCTCTCGCCGAGCAGACCCTGCGGCCGGAAGAGCAGCACCAGCGCCATGCACAGGTAGATGACGACCTGGGAAGCGGGAGCGTACACGAGCGTCGTGACGCTTTGCAACTCGCCGATCAGCAGACCCCCGAGCACCGCGCCCCAGAAGCTGCCGAGCCCGCCGACCACGACGACGACGAACGACGGCACCAAGAACGCGAACCCCGTCGACGGATCCACGCTGTAGATCGGCGACGCCGCCGCGCCGACGAGCCCCGCGATCGCGGCGCCCAGCGCGAAGACGATCGATGATGCGCGGCGGATGTTGCCGCCGAGAAGCTGGACCATCACGCGGTCACGGATGCCCGCGCGTACGATGAGCCCGTAGTTCGTGCGCTCGATGAACAGCCACACGAGCAGCAGCAGGACGATGACGCCACCCGCGAACAGCAGCCGATACGCGGGGTACTCGATCGGCCCAAGCGTGGCCGAGCCTTTCAAAAACTCCGGCAGCGGATATTGCAGCGTCGTCGCACCGAAGATCAGCCGCAGCGACTCTTCGACCACGAGCGCGATGCCGAACGTGAGCAGCAGCTGCGCGGTCGGGTCTTTTTCGTAAAAGGGGCGCAGCACGACGCGGTCGAGCACGAGCGCGAAGAACGCGACGGCGATGGGTGCGGCGATGAGACCGGCAACCAGGCCGATGCGTTCCGCGACGACCAGCCCCACGTATGCGCCGATCGCGTAAAACGCGCCGTGCGCGAAATTGACCAGCCGGAGCGTGCCGAAGATGATCGTGAGCCCGACGGCGATCGCGACGTAGATCAGGCCGAGGACCAGGCCGCCGAGCAAGGCTTGGAAGAGGGCTTGCACGTGACTCCTATACGAAACGATATGGAACGGG
>JALZBE010000378.1 GCA_030947665.1 Vulcanimicrobiota bacterium
CGCACTGCCCGATCCGTGGGTCGAGCACGCCGACAAACTGTTCGAGGGCAACAAGCTCGTCGCGCAAGTCGTCAAGGTCACCCCGAACTATCTCCTCGTCGAGATCGTCCCGGGCGTGCTCGCGATGGTGCCGAAGGGCGAGTTCGACGCGAGCGTGCAGTACTCGCCGGGCCAAGAGGTCGAGGTCACGCTGCTGACCATCAACCACGGCACGCGCCGCATCACGGGCTCCATCCAGCACGTGGCCGACGTGGCACCGGAAGAGTTCGAGCAGCTCACCGCATCCGAAGAAGGCTTCGGCAATCTCGGCGCGGAGCTCTCGCAAACCACCGTCTGAGTTCGGTTCGCCGCTACGGCGGTGAGCGATCCTGATGCACGGGGGAGGCGGAAACGCCTCCCCCGCGTTTATTTACGGCGTGCTGTCTTCGGACGCGAGCTGCGCGACCATCGTCTTGATCGACTCGACGTCGATCTCGATTTTCGTCGCGATCTCGATGAGGATGCGCTCCTGCAGCTCCTGATGGTAGATCAGCCGCGAGATGGAGTCGTGGTCGTGCTCGGCGCGCAGTTCCGCGTGCGCACTTGATTGGCGCGCGCCGACCGCGAGGATGAAGATCAGGATCAGCTGTAGCACGTTCGAGCACGTCAGCAAGAACGTGAACGGGAACGGGTCGAACTTCGTGACCGCGCCGACCACAATCCAGATGATCTGCACGATCACGGCGAGGAACAGCGCGATCGGCGCGCCGGTCGAGTCGGCGATCTGCTTGCAGACTTTTTCGACGGGCGAGAGGCTGTCGCTGTGTTCTTGATTGACGTCGTGGACCAGCGGATGATCGGTGACGTCGAGCGGCGGGGCGGTGGTCGTCGCACTCATGCCGGCGGTATACGACGAGGCTTGCCTGGTTTACTCGCAACCAAGGCGCGGGCTTCCGGAGCCCGCTTGATCAAGGTTAACGGCCGACTGCGACCCGGGGGGCCGCCGGCTTCGCTGCGAAGCCGCTCGGCGATGGCGAAGCTCAGGGTTGGGCTGACCGGGGGGATCGGGTCCGGGAAGAGCGCCGTTGCGGCGGCCTTTGCGGAGCTCGGGGCCGCCGTGATCGATGCCGACGCGCTGGCGCGAGAGGTCGTCGCGCCTGGGTCCGGCGGGCTGCGGGAGATCGGCGCGCTCTGGCCGGGGGCGATCGGGGCGGACGGTGCGCTAGACCGGCCGGCGCTCGCGGCGATCGTGTTCGCGGATGAAGAAGCGCGGGCGCGGCTCAACGCGATCACCCATCCGCGCGTTCGCGCACTCGGCGCCGAGCTCGAGCGCGATGCGCCCGACGGGCTCGTCGTGCACGTCGTTCCGCTGCTGTTCGAAGGCGACTTCTGGCGCGCGTGCGACAGGACCGTCGTCGTGATCGCGCCGGCCGGCGTGCGCGTCGCGCGCGTCGTCGCCCGCGATTCGACGGAGCCGGCGGCCGTCGAACGCCGGATGGCGGCGCAGATCGATCCGGTGCTGGCGCGCGCGCGCCGACTACGTCATCGACAACGACGGTGATCTCGGCGCGCTGCGCGAACGCAGCGCACAGGTCCATGCCGCGCTGCTGCGCGACCTCTCCGCCAAGGAGGCCCGACGGTGATCGTCACGCCGCCGCCTGTGCCCGAGCCGATCCGGTTCGAAGTGCTGCTGTCGCAGTCGTGGTCGCTGTTCCGCCGGAACTGGATCGTCGCGGTGCCGCCCGTCATCGCGATGCTGATCGGCTTCGCGGGGGCCGCGGCGCTCGTCGGCGCGATCGTTGCCGGGGCAATCGCGCGCGGGGTGTTCGAGCGGCATGCGCAGCCGCCGGACGGTGGGTTCATCGGGATGCTCGTTACCAGCGCGCTAGTGTTCGTCGTCGTGATGCTCGTCGTCAGCCTGTGGTCGTACGCCGCGATGTACGGCATGGCCGATGCGGCCTGGGCGAAGGGCACGGCGACGTTCGCCGACGGGTTCACCGCGTTCCGGACGCGCGCCGTTGCGCTCGTCGTCGCGGGGATCGGCGTCGCCGGTCTCGCGATCGTCGCGATGATTCTCCTGCTGCCGACACTCGGGCTGGCGTTTCTCGCGCTGCCGCTGGTGACGATGTACGTCGCGCCGTCGGTCGTGACCGGCGGGCGCGACGGGTTCACCGCGATCGCCGAGTCGTTCGCTCTGGTGCGCCGCTTCTTCGGCGCGTCGGCGATCGCGCTGCTGGTACTGCTCGGGATCAACTACGGGATCAGCATGATGGCGTCGTTTCCGATCTATCCGCTCGAGTTCGCGTTCCTGCCGACTGCCGGTCAGCCCGTGCCGCATCTCCCGGCGGTCGGTTTTCTCGTGGCGGCCGGGCTTTGGTTCGTCGTCGCGATGATCGTCGCTCAGGCGTATCTCGGCTACTATACGATCGCGATCGTCGGGCTGTACCGCTCGCTGTTCGCCCAGCCTAGTGCGAGCCGGCCGCCGGGGCCGAACGCGCCCGCCGTCATCGCCTGACGCCGCAAGAGGTCCCCGCGAGCGGCGGCGAAGGCCGCCGGGTGGCGCAGACCCTCCCGCTCTCTCCGGCCGTCGGCACCGTGCGCTCGTCGATCCGGATCGCGTCCATCGGCACCTACCTGCCCGAGAAGCGGCTGACGAACGCCGACCTGTCGCGGCTGGTGGACACCGACGACGCCTGGATCGTGCGACGGACCGGGATCCGCGAGCGGCGCATCGCCGAGCCGAACGAGTTCACCAGCGACCTCTGCATGGCGGCGGTCGGCGACATGCAGGCGCGCGGCGGCCGGATCGACGGGGTCGACTACGTCATCGCCTGCACGTCGACGCCGGACTACGGCTTCCCCAGCGTGGCGACGCGGCTGCAGCACCGGCTCGGCCTGAAGAACGTCGGCGCGATCGACGTGACTGCGGCCTGCGCCGGCTTCACCTACGGGCTCGACGTCGCCGACGCGCTGGTCAACTCCGGCCGCGCGCGCAAAGTGCTCGTCGCGGCCGGCGAGACGATGTCGAAGGTCATGGACTACCAGGACCGCGGGACGTGCATCCTGTTCGGCGACGGCGCGGGCGTAGTGCTCGTCGATGCGCCGGAAGATGCGCCGCCGACGCTCCTGGCGCGTCGGGCGACGAGCGACGGCGCGCTGGGCAAAGAGCTGTTCCTGACCAACTTGCGCAGCGAGATCGCGGGCGTCGTCGAGCCGGAGCGCTACTTGCGCCAGAACGGCCGCGCGGTGTACGAGTGGGCCGTCACCGCCGTGACCAACGGCGTCGCGGAGATGCTCGACGCGGCGCGGCTGAAGCCCGCCGACGTCGATTGGTTCGTCCCGCACAGCGCGAACGCGCGCATGATCGAGTCGATCTGCAAGCGCACGGGGATTCCGTTCGAGCGCACGCTCATGAGCCTGGAGTGGTGCGGCAACACCTCGGCGGCGTCGATCCCGCTCGCGCTCGCGCCCGCGGTGCACGACGGGCGCGTCCGCCCCGGCGACGTCGTGCTGCTGTACGGCTTCGGCGGCGGGCTCGTGGAGAACGGACTGCTGCTGCGCTGGTCGTAAGAGAGCACGCATGCGTCGCTCTTCCGCCGCCGCGCTCGCGGCCGCCGTTCTCACCGCCCTGATGCTCGGGCCTGTTCCTTCTGGTGCGCAAGGCGGGATCGCGCTGCCCCCTGCGGGCACGGCGTCGCCGCGGCTCGCCGCGCTGGAAACCGCATACGTGCAAAGGCTGTTCGCGGACCAGCCCACGGCGGCGACGCAGGCGGGCATCCACGCCTACGACGACCGGCTTCCCGACCTCTCGGCGGATGCGGTCGCGGCGCGCATCGCGAGCGCGCACGCGCAGTTGGCGGGGCTCGACGCGCTGGCACGCTCCCCCGAGCGGTTGAACGA
>JALZBE010000379.1 GCA_030947665.1 Vulcanimicrobiota bacterium
GGGCGCGATCTTCGTCGGCGACGACACGCCCGTCGCCGCCGGTGACTATCTTGCCGGAACCAACCACACGCTCCCGACCTCAGGCGCGGGGCGGTTCTCGTCGGGTCTGCGCACCGCGGACTACCTCCGCACGATGACGCTCGTGGAGAACACGCGCGCGCGTATGGCCGCCGATGCGGAGCTGCTCGCGGCGCTCGCCGATTTCGAAGGATTGCCCGCGCACGCGCGCACCGCCCGCATGCGCGCCGAGCACCAGCCGAACACCAAGACGGAGTAAACGTCGGGGAGGCTCGCGCTCGGCGTTCTCGCCGCATTGCTCCGAGGCCGGAGGTTCCCGCGCGCGTGTCGAACGGCTCGTCTCGTGCTTTCCACGACGCGCATTCGTCTCGTCGCGCTCGATCTCGACGGAACGCTGATCGGCGAAGATCTGGCCCTTCGCCCGCGCGTCCGCAGCGCCGTCGCCGCAGCCCAGGCGCAAGGCGTCGCGGTCACCATCGTCACCGGGCGCATGTTCGCCGCAGCGCGCCCGTTCGCGCGCGAGCTCGCGGTCAGCGGACCGATCGTCTGCTACCAGGGCGCGGCGATCTTCGACGTGACGACCGGCGCGGTGCTGCGCCAGACGACGGTGAAGCCGGACGTCGCGCGCGAAGCGCTGCAATGGGCGCGCGATCACGGCGTACACGCGCAATGCTACGCCGACGACACGCTGTACGTCGAAAAGATCGACCGCTTCTCGAAGCGCTACACCGCGCTCGCACGCGTCGAACCCGTGGTCGTGCCGTCGCTGCTCGACGCGTTCGCCGAGCGGCCGACGATCAAGATCGTGTTCGTCGACGACCCCGAACAGTCCGGACAGCACCTCGTCGCGCTGCGCGCGCTGCTGGGTGACCGCGCATATCTCACGCGCAGCCACGTGGACTTCGTCGAAGTCGTCGATCCCGCCGTGAACAAAGGCGAAGCGCTCGCGTTCGTCGCGCAGCGCCACGGCGTGCCGCTCGACGAGACGCTGGCGATCGGCGATGCGTGGAACGACGTGCCGCTCATCGACGCCGCCGCGATCGGCATCGCGATGGGCTCGGCGCCGCCGGAGCTGCGCGAGCACGCGGACCACGTCGTCGCCGACGTCGCGCACGACGGCGTCGCGGAAGCGATCGAGACGTACGTTCTCGATCGTCGTCCGGTTGTGGAGAGCGCATGAAAACGGGCGCGAGCGACGCGCGCAACCCCCCGCGCCCGCGCCCGCGCACCGCGCCGCGTCGCCGCAAGACGTCGCTGGCTGCACGGATCAAGCCATTCTGGATCTTCGCGGTTGTGCTCGTTGGGCTGATCGCGTGGGGCGGCGCGTGGCTCGTGCAGTCGCCGTGGTTCCGCGTCACGCGCGTCGCGATCGACGTGCCGCTCGCGTCGCCCGTCACGCGCGACGCGGTGCGTGCCGCCGCCGGAATCTCGCGCGACACGAACGTCTGGCTGATCGATACGCGCGGTGCGGCTGGACGCATCGAGGCGATTCCCTACGTCGACCGCGCCGAGGTCCGCCGCGGCCAGTTTCCAAAGCCGTTCGTCGAGCTCGCGATCACCGTGCGCCGCCCGTCGGCGTGCGTGCGCGCCGGCGACCGCGACGTCACGATCGATGTCGCGGCGCGCGTGCTCCAGTCGGGCTGCGCGGCAGCCGCGCTCCCGCGGATCGACGCGGGCAAGGCCACGGTCCCCGCGCCCGGCGGGACGATCGCCGACCCGGAGATCGGCCGGCTGCTGACCGACGCCAAGACGCTGGCCGACGCGAACCTCGCCGTCCGCCGCCTCGCCCGCGACGGTTTCGGTGGCCTGGATGCCGTCGACGTCACGGGCGTAGTGATCCACTTCGGCGCCGACGACAACCTGGACAAGAAGGCCGGGCTCGTCGAACCGGTGCGCAAGGGCGTCGGAAACCGCCGCATCCGCTCGATCGACCTCCGCGCGCCGGGAACCCCGACCGTCGAATTTCGCTGAGCTTCTCCGCAGGCGCTGTGGATACGATTTGTGGACGCCTGTGGATGATCTTGTAGGTATCGCCGTCGCCACCCCCAATATACTGTGGTGGAAGTGAGGGCGAGGACGAATGGCTAGGGGCGAGACGATCGCCGGCCTGGACATCGGCACGACGAAGACGTGTGCCGTCATCGCCGCATCGGGTCCCGAGGGGCTCGAGATCATCGGGGTGGGCGAAGCGCCGTCGACCGGGATGCGCAAAGGGGTCGTGACCGACCTCGAAGCGACGGTCCACGCCATCGAGCAGGCCACGGAAAAGGCCGAGCGGATGGCGGGCATCCACGTGTCGCACGTCTACGTCGGCGTCACCGGCGAACACATGCAGTCGACCAACAACCGCGGCGTCGTCGCGGTCACGGGCGACGACCGCGAAGTGATTGGCGCCGACGTCAAGCGCGTCGTCGACGTGTCAAAGATCATCAACATCGCCGCCGACCGCCAGATCATCCACGCGCTGCCGCGCCACTACACGATCGACGGGCAGGACGGCGTGACCGACCCCGTCGGCATGAGCGGCGGCCGGCTCGAAGTCGACACGCACATCGTCACCGGCGGCTCGTCCTTCATCTCGAACGTGCTCAAGTGCGTGCACCGCGCGGGCCTCGAACCGACGGGCATCATCTTCGAGCCGCTCGCATCGGCCGCCGCGACGCTGCTGCCCGAAGAGAAGCAGGTCGGCGTCGTGCTGCTCGACATCGGCGGCGGCACCACCGACATCGCGGTATTTGCCGACGGCGGCGTGGTGCACAGCGCGACGATCCCGGTCGGCGGCAACATCCTCACCAACGACATCGCGCTCGGCCTCAAGACGACGTTCGCCGAAGCGGAGAACGTCAAGCGCACCTACGGCTCGGGGCTCGTGCGGCAGGACGAAGCCGATCAGACGTTCCAGGTGAAGTCGCTCGACGGCCGCAGCACGCGCGAGGTCACGTCGTCGCAGTTGCGCGGGATCGTCGTGCCGCGCGTGCTCGAGATCTTCCGGCTCGCCAAAGCCAACATCGTCGAACGCATCCCGCGCGACCAGGTGCTCAGCGAGGTCGTCATCACCGGCGGCGGCGCGCACCTGCGCGGCATCGAAACCACCGCCGCCGACGTGTTCGGCCTCCCGGTGCGCATCGGCGTCCCGTCCACCGTGGCAGGATTGACCGACGCGGTGAAGCAGCCTGAGTACGCGACCGCCGTCGGTCTCGTGCTATTCGGTCCCCGCGGCGAGCAAACGCCGCACCTCAACGGGCACAGCAGCGGCGCGTCCGCTGCGTTCGGCTCGTTCGTGTCCTGGTTCAAATCGCTCTGGAATTGATCGTTGCTCCCGCTCTTCCCCGAAGAGGAACAAGCAGACATGGCTGATGCGAAACGGTTCGTGCCCGAGCACGCGGCGACGATCAAGGTGATCGGTCTCGGTGGCGGCGGCTGCAACGCCGTCAACCGGATGATCGAGGCCGGCTTGTCGGGCGTGGATTTCTTCTCGATCAACACCGACGTGCAAGCGCTCAGAAACGCCAAGACGAACAACACCGTGCAGATCGGCAGCGGGCTGACGCGCGGCTTGGGCGCCGGCGCAAACCCGAACATCGGGCGCGAAGCCGCGGACGAGTCGCGCGAAGATCTCGCGATGATCCTCGACGGCGCCGACCTCGTGTTCATCACCGCCGGCATGGGCGGCGGCACCGGCACCGGCGCGGCGCCCGTGATCGCGGAGCTCGCGCGCGAGTCCGGCGCGCTGACGATCGCCGTCGTGACGAAGCCGTTCGGGTTCGAAGGCCGCAAGCGCATGCAGGCCGCCGAGCGCGGCATCGCCGACCTCGAATCGAAGGTCGACACGCTCATCACGATCCCCAACGA
>JALZBE010000380.1 GCA_030947665.1 Vulcanimicrobiota bacterium
GCGCTTCGAGCCGCTCGAGCGGCGTGCTGTCGTCGTTCACGTCAACGGACCGCCCGACGTGTCTCACGCCCACGGCTCGAACTGTTTGCGAAACGGAATCCCCTGATCGTTCAGCCACTGTTCGACCGCGTAGTAATCGTCAAACCGCTCCGCGATCAGTTGGAGCAGCAGCGCGTCGCGGTCGGACGCGTTCGGCGGCGGTTCACCGCCTAACAGCCGCGCCAACGCCGCGTCTTTTTCGGCGGCGTCGAGCTGGAGCAGAAACGCCACGTCGTTGCCCAGCCACCGGTGCGCTTCGGCGCTGAAATCGTACAGCTCGATGACGAGGCCGCCGTCATCGCCGACGATCGCCCACGACGCCGTGTGCGGGAGCACGCCGCGCAGCTTCACGCGCTTCTCGCCCGTCACGGGCGGCGGGCGGCGTCGCCGAACACGAGCTTGTCCTTCTGCAGCACGATGTTGAGCAGGATGCCGACCGCGATGTAGTCGGTCATCAGCGCGCTGCCGCCGTACGACATGAACGGGAGCGGGATCCCGGTGATCGGCATGATCCCGATCGTCATGCCGACGTTCACCGTGATGTGGAACGCGAGCATCGTGACAAGGCCGACCGCGAGCAGCACGCCGAAGCGGTCTTTCGCCGCGAACACCGCGCGCATCGCGAAGCCGATCGTGATCGCGTACAGGATCAAAAGCACGAGCGCGCCGGCGAAACCCGCCTCCTCGCCGACGGCGGTGAAGATGAAGTCCTTCGAGTTCTCGGGCACGAACGCGAGTTGCGTCTGCGTACCGCGAAACAGACCTTTGCCGAACCACTCGCCGCTGCCGACCGCGATCTTCGACTGGTTGAGGTTGTAGCCGACGCCTTGCGGATCGAGCTTGGGATCGAGGAACACCAGCAGCCGCGCGCGCTGAAACGGCTTGAGCAAATGCTCGCTGCTGAGCACGTACGCAGCCGCGGTGACGACGCCGCCGACGTAGAGCGCGAAGTCGAATAGGTTCGGCAACCCGATGAACAGCTCGGCCGTGAGAATCGCCCCGATGACCAGGGTCGTGCCGAGATCGGGCTGCTTGAGGATGAGCACGGCGGGCAGCGCGACGGCCACGAGCGGCAGCCACAGCTCCTGAATCTTGCGGTACGTTCCGCGGCACAGCAGTGCGGCGAGCGCGATCGCGATGACGACCTTCGCAGGCTCGGACGGCTGGAACTGAAACGGGCCGACCGCGATCCAGCGCGCGGCGCCCAGCGCCGAGTGCCCCTTGAACGTGATGAACACCAGCAGGCCGAGCGTGACGACGTACAACGGCAGCGCCCACCGCCGCCACACGCGGTAGTCCAGAAACGCCGTGCCGACCATCAGCACGATGCCGACGGCGGCGTACACGAGCTGCTTGCGCCACTCGTCGGCGAGATACGGTTTGTGCAGCGTCGCCGAATGGATGAACACCAGCCCGAACAGCGTCACGAAGACGGGCGCGATCGCGAGGGGCCAATTGAACCGGGTGTACCAGGGCCGAGTCACGTTGAAAGGCGCTCCGCTCTCGCTGCGCGCCCCCCACGCTCTGCGTGGGGCCCCCAGGTTCGAGCTCGCAACATCAATCCGGGCATGGCGAGATCACGCTGTGCTCGCTCCATCACCATGGGATGCTTTTTTCAAGCGCGCGGTACGCTGCCCCGCTTACGTCGCTTGTGGGGCCGCGTTCGTCGAGAGCGCCTTGCGGCGTCGCTTCCGGGCCGGCCGTTTGCCGCCGCCCGCGGGCTCGGCAGCCGCCGGTTCGGTCACGGTCGGCGTCACGTCCGCCGGCGGCTCGGCGACGGAGGCGGTCGCTCCGCCGAGGTCCAGCGACGGCGTCGGTTCGGGCTCGCGTGCGGGCGGCGGTGACGGTGGCGGGGGCGCCGGTGGTTTGGGGCGCGCGCGCATGCCGAGGATTGGGATGTTGGCGAGCATCGCGACCTGCTTCTCGCGCTGCTCGAACGTCACGTCGCAGTTGCTTGCGTCGACGTCGACGTAGCGCGAGATGACCTCGATGAGATCGTGCTTGAGCGCCTCGACGACGTCGGGCGCGAGCGAGAGGTGGTCGGACAGCAGAACGAGGCGCAGGCGCTCTTTCGCGGTCGCGCTGGACGTCGGCTTGCCGAAGAAACGCTGAATGAATTCGAACACTAGCGGCGGCTCCCGAAGAACTTCTCGAAGAACGATTTTTCGTGCGGGACGACGGGCGGCGTAGTCAGCGTCCCCATGATGCGCTGTGCGATCTCGCGATAGGACGCGCCGACCGGCGATGCGGCGTCGAGCGCGACGGGCTCACCGCGGTTGGTCGAGATGATGACATCGGGCGCGTCGGCGATCACGCCGAGCAGCGGCAGTCGCAGAATCGTGTTGACGTCCTCGACCGAGAGCATCTTGCCGCGCCGCACCATCGACGGGCGCAGGCGGTTGACGATCAGCTTCACGCTGCGCTCGTCGCCGAGCAGCCCGACGACGCGATCGGCGTCGCGCACCGCCGACACTTCGGGCGTGCACACGATGATCGCTTCGTCGGCGCCGGCGATCGCGTTCGCGAAGCCCTTCTCGATGCCGGCCGGGCAGTCGATGAGTACGTAGTCGAAGCGCTCGCGCAGCGACCCGATGAGATCGCGAAACGCCTGCGTGTCGACGTCGTCCTTCTCGCGCGTCTGCGCCGCCGCGAGCAGCCGCAGCGCGGGCACGCGCTTGTCGGTGACGAGCGCATCGTCGAGCGTCGCCGCGCCTTCGAGCACGTCGAGCACGTGGTAGCGCACGCGCGCCTCCAGGCCCATCACGATGTCGAGGTTGCGCAAGCCGACGTCGGCGTCGACCAGCACGACCTTCGCGCCGGTGGCGGCCAGCGCCGCGCCGGTGTTCGCCGTCGTCGTCGTCTTGCCGACGCCGCCTTTGCCGCTGGTGACGACGATCGCCCGGCCGCGCATGCGCGGAACGGCGCTGACCGCGGGCGCTTCTTCGCGTTGAATCATCTCACTACCTAAACTTCCTTTGACCGATCTAACTGGCTTTTCCGAAGAGGCGCCCGAAAAAGCCCGGCGCGCGCAGCGTCGTGAAGGGGACGAGATCGCCTTCGAGGCGGCGCGCGATCTTGTCGTAGATCGCCGCCAGACGGGAATCGGGCTGCAGCACGATCGGCTCGCCCTTGTTGGTGGTGTCGATCACCTCTTCGTCCTCCGGGACGATGCCGAGCAGCTCCGCGGAGAGGATGTCCGTGACGTCTTCCACCGAGAGCATGTCGCCGCTGCGCACCATCTCGGGGCGCAGGCGGTTCACGATCAAGCGCACGGGCAGCCCGCGCTCGTGCAGCTTGCCGATCACGCGGTCGGCGTCGCGGATCGCGCTCACCTCCGGCGTCGTCACGACGATCGCTTCGCTCGCCCCGGCGATCGCGTTGCGAAAGCCGTGCTCGATGCCGGCAGGGCAGTCGATCAGCACGTAGTCGCACAGCTCGCCGAGCTCCTGGACGACGTTCGCCATCTGCAGCTCGCTGATCGCCGTCTTGTCGCGCGTCTGCGCGGCGGGCAGGATCGACAAGTTCTCCAACCGCTTGTCCTTGATCAGCGCCTGGCGCAGCTGGCACCGTCCTTCGACCACCTCGACGAGGTCGAACACGATACGCTTCTCGACGCCGAGCACGAGATCGAGATTGCGCAACCCGATGTCCGCATCGACGAGCGCGACACGATGCCCGCGCTTCGCGAGCACCGCACCGAGATTCGCCGTCGTCGTGGTCTTGCCGACGCCGCCTTTGCCCGAAGTGAGAACAATGCGTCGTGCGCTCATTCTAACGGCGCTCCGCCCGAGGCTGCGCGCCCCCCACGCGTTGCGTGGGGCCCCCAGAC
>JALZBE010000381.1 GCA_030947665.1 Vulcanimicrobiota bacterium
GCACGGAGTAGACCTGCCACGCGATCGCGACGCTTTGGACTTGCGCCGCGAGATCGAAGGCGAGGTAGGCGGCGAGGTAGCGCCGCCAGGCGGACCCTAGACCGATTCGAGCTCTGCGGTGTCGGCGTCGTGCTGGGCGTCGAACGCGGCGCGCTTCGATTTCGCGGCGGCGTCGGCGAGCGACGATGCGGCGGCGGGCGCGATCGCGACCGCGGTCTTCGACGCCGCCAGCGCTTCGATGCCCTTCTTCACCGAGCCCAGCGCGCCGCTGAGGCGCACGTCGAGGTCCGTGAGCACTTGCGCCGCGTAGGCGTCGGCGCCGCCGCGCACACGGGCGGCTTTTTCTTCGGCTTCACGCAGCACGACGTCCGCGGTCGCGCGCGCGCGGCGCACGATCTCGTGGTCGTCGATCAGCTGCGTCTGCTGCGTGGACGCCTCGGTGACGATCGCCTGCGCCTTCTGCTGCGCGTCGCGCACGAGCTGGTCGCCGTTCTTCGCGATCGTGCGCGCGCGGCCGACTTCGTCGGGCAGCGAGCTGCGCAGCTTCTCGATCAGCTCGAAGATCTTTTCTTCGCTCACGACGCGGTAGCCGAACAGCAGCACCGTGCCCTGTTTCACGGTCGCTTCGAGCTTGTCGATCACACGGTAGACGGACATCGAGGACCTCCTGGTGGCTTCACGGCGTGGGGCGTGGGGCGTTGCGTTTGGCCTGCATGACCTGCAGGACGGCGGGCGGGACGTACTTGGCGACGTCGGCGCCCAAGCTGTAGACTTCCTTGACGAGCGTCGAGCTGACGAACGACCAGCGGGCATCGCTGGGCAAGAACACCGTGTCGACGGCCGACAGCGAGCGGTTCATCAGCGCCGTCGACATCTCGCCCTCGAAATCCGACACGACGCGCAAGCCTTTGACGATGACGGTCGCGCCGTGACCGCGCACGAAGTCGGCGAGCAGCCCGCGAAAGTGCGTGACCTCGACGTTGGGCAGGTGCGCGACCGACGCGCCGATCATCGCTTCGCGCTCGTCCAGCGTGAACAGCGGCTCGCGCTTCTGCGGGTTGACGACCACGGCGACGACGACTTTGTCGAAGATCGCCGCGGCGCGCTCGATCACGTCGAGGTGGCCGCGCGTCATCGGATCGAAGGAGCCGGGATAGATCGCCGAGTGGCCCGGCTGCTGCGGCAAGCCGCTCACGCGGCCTCCGCGAGCGGGCGCAGGAACGCAAGGGCGACCTCGCCGTAGCGCTCGGCGCGTTCGACCTGCATCGCCGGATCCGCCGGTGCCGGCTCGCGCGACGAATGCTCGAACACGACGGTGGTGCGCGCGTCGATCGCCCGGCGCGCGCGCAGCGTGGTCAGCGCAGCTTGCGGATAGGGCTGCGCGTACGGCGGATCGGCGAATACCAGATCGTAGCGGCCGGCGACGGCGCGCACGGCGCGTTCGACAGGGGCGGCTATCACGTCGACCTGCTCGGCGACGCCGAGCTCGCGCGCGGCGGCGCGCAGCGCGTCGGCGGTCGGGCGGTGCTTCTCGACGAACGTGACGTGCGCCGCACCGCGCGAGAGCGACTCGAAACCGAGCGCGCCGCTCCCGGCGAAGAGGTCGAGCACGCGGGCGTCGTCGACGCGCGCGCCGAGGATGGAGAACAAGGCTTCTTTCACGCGAGCCGGAGTCGGTCGCACCGCGCGTCCGGGCGGTGTCGGAACACGCCGGCTGCGCAGCGTGCCCCCGGTGATCGTCAGCGTCCCCATAGAGTTATGGGGCGATGGTGTTCTCCGCCAACTCGGTGAGCTCCCGCAACGCCGCAACGGTCATCGTCGGCTTGGGGAGATCCTGTGGATAACTCTGGTTTTCCCAGTTGAACCACACCGCGCACAGGCCCGCGGCGAGCGCGCCGCCCGCATCGCCGCGCGCGTTGTCGCCGACGTACCACACGCACTCGCGCGGAACGGCGAGCGACGCGACGAGCGCGTCGAACGCTGCGCGCGCGGGCTTGATCGCGCCGATCGCGTCGCTGACGAGGATCGTCATGCCGAGCGCGTCGTCGCCGAGCGCGCGCGCGATCTTCTTCTGCTGCAGCGGCGTCCAGCCGTTGGTGAGGATCGCCGCCGGAACGGCGCGCGCGCGAAGACCGGCGAGCAGCTCGCGCGCGCCGTCGATGGGGCGCACGAGCTCGTCGACGAGATCGTAGCAGTGCTGTTGCCAGCGCGCGGTGTTTGCGGCCGTGCCTTCTGCGCCGATGGATGCGGCAAAGCTCGCGATCATTTCGTCCATCGACGTCGTGCCGGCGCGAAAGTCGGCGAGGAGCGCTTCAAAGTGTTTGCGCACGGCGTCGTCGTTCGGGTCCAGCCGGCGCCCGAGCTCGTTCGCGTAGGCGTAGAGCGCCTTGCGCTCGAGGCCGTTATCAACCCCCAGCGTGTGATCGAAGTCGAAACCGAACGCTTTGTCTCTCTGCGACACGAGCTACCTTTCCGCCGCCACGTGGGAATACTCACGCGCGAACCAATGTCCGGAGGTTGAGCGATGCCGCGCAAGGGCCACGTTTTCAGTGCCAAAGAACATCGACAGGTCGAGCACATCAAGGCGAGTGAGGAGCAAAGCGGGATGCCGGCGGGGCAAGCCGAGGCGGTCGGCTACGCGACGGTCGTGAAGCACAGCGGCGGCAGGCACAGCTACACGGCGAAAGAAAAGCGACAAGCCGAGCACATCGCCGAGAGCGAAGAGCGGCGCGGCGTTCCGCCGGCGGAAGCCAAGAGCATCGCCTACGCGACCGTGAACGCTCACGAGGGGCACGGCCGCTAGCACACCTCGCGCGCGCGTCATGCGGTGATCAGCATCGCGCGCGCGGACGCGTTGTCGTCCAGCAGGGCGATCAGCGGGCGGTGTTCCGGCTCGCTGAGGTCCGGATCGTGCGCGACGATGTCGTCGGCGGCTTCTTTGGCTTTCATGTAGAGGGCGAAGTCGTCGACGATGTTGCCGATCGTGCCCATCTCGCCGGCTTGCGCCGTGCCGCCGAGTTCGCCGGCGTTGCGCAGCTTGAGGTCCGCCTCGGCGATCGCGAAACCGTCGTTGGTCTCCTCGAGCACGTGCAGGCGCTCGACTTCACCGGCGACGTCGTCCGGAACGAGGATGCAGAACGAGCGCGCGACGCCGCGCCCGACGCGTCCGCGCAGCTGGTGCAACTGCGCGAGGCCGTAGCGCTGCGCGTCGAGCACGACCATCACCGAAGCGTTCGGGACGTCGATGCCGACCTCGACGACGGTCGTCGCGACGAGCACGTCGGTCTCGTGTCGCGTGAAACGCTCCATCGCCGCGTCCTTCTCGCGCACGGGCATCTTGCCGTGCAATACGTCGACGCGCAGATCCGGGAAAACTTTTTTTCGCAAGCGTTCCGCTTCGGCGAGCGCGCCCGTGAGCGCGGACTCCGACTCGTCGATCGTCGGCGCGACGACGTAGGCCTGCTGGCCGGCCTCGACGTTCTTACGCACGAAGTCGTAGACCGCCGGCTTGCGGCTGGCGCGGATCACGTACGTGACGATCGGCGTGCGGCCCGGCGGCAGCTCGTCGATGACCGACACGTCCATGTCGGCGAACTTCGTCTGCGCGAGCGTGCGCGGGATCGGCGTCGCCGTCATCGCGAGCGTGTGCGGCGCACCGCTCTTCGCGCGCAGCGCAGCGCGCTGCCGCACGCCGAAGCGGTGCTGTTCGTCGATCACCACCAGGCCCAGCTCGGCGAACTCCACGCTTTCGGTGAGCAGCGCGTGCGTGCCGACCGCGAGCGCCGCCTCGCCGGACGCGATGCGCGCTTCGGCGCGGCGGCGGTCGCGCGCGCCCATCGAGCCGAACACCGCTTCGACCGCGATGC
>JALZBE010000382.1 GCA_030947665.1 Vulcanimicrobiota bacterium
TCGTGCCGGTGCCGCTGACGCTCGCGAGGTTGACCTGATGCTCGCGCGCCAGACGTCGCACCGCCGGTGACGTGCGCACACCGTTCGCTTTGAAGAGATTGCCGTTGTCGGTGAGGATCTTCTGCGGTGACGAGCCTCCGTCGTGTCCGATCACCTTGTCGACCGACGACAATCCGTTGCTCGGCGCGCTGAACGACGGGCCGCCGAGCCCGACGTTGCCGCCCGGCACAGGCTCGTCACTCGCCTGATGGTTTGCTTCGGCCGTGCTCGCCGCGACTTGCTCGGACGGCGACGTGCTGCCGTTCGGGGCCGGCGTCGTGTCGGCGGCGACGTCGTCGATGATCGCGATCGGCGCGCCCGTCGGCACGGTCTCGCCTTCCTTGACGATCAGTTCGCGGATCACGCCGGTCACGGGCGAGGGGACTTCGGCGTTGACCTTGTCGGTCGACACCTCGACGAACGCTTCGTACTTCTCGACGCTGTCGCCGGGCTTCTTGAGCCACTGCGCGACGGTGCCTTCGGTGACCGTCTCGCCCAGCTGCGGCATCGTGATGGTGGTTGCCACTAGAACTTGGCCAGCTCTCTCATCGCGTCGACCATCTCCTCGGTCGACGTCATGAACTCTTCCTCGAGCGGCGCCGCGTAGCCCATTGCCGGGACGTCGGGCCCGGCGAGCCGGCGGATCGGCGCGTCCAGCTCGAAGAACGCTTCTTCGGCGACCATCGCGCTGATCTCGGCGCCGATCCCGCCGAACTTGTTGTCTTCGTGGATGATGAGCAGTTTGCGCGTCTTGCGCACCGATTCGAGGATTGTACCTTTATCCATCGGGCGGATCGAGCGCAGGTCGATCACCTCGACCGACACGCCCTCGCCTTCGAGCCGGTTCGCCGCGTCCAGCGCTTGGTGCAGGTTGTAGCCGTAGCTCACGACGCTGACCTGTGTGCCGGCCTTTTTCACATCGGCCTTGCCGATCGGGATCGTGTAGTAGCCGGCCGGGACCTCGCCCTTCACGCTGCGGTACGTCTTCTTGTGTTCGAGGAACAGCACCGGATCGGGGCACTCGATCGCGGCGTTGAGCAAGCCTTTGATGTCGGCCGGCGTCGACGGCGCGAGGATCGTCAATCCCGGTACGTGGTAGAACAGCGCTTCGATCGAAACGGAATGCGACAGCGCGCCGCGCACGCCGCCGCCGTACGGCGTACGGATCACGAGCGGGCACGTATAGTCGCCGTTGCTGCGATAGCGCGTCTTCGCCGCCTCGCCGACGATCTGGTTGAACGCCGGATAGATGAAGTCGGCGAACTGGATCTCGGCGATCGGCCGCAACCCTTCCATCGCCATCCCGATCGCGACGCCGACGATCGACGCCTCCGCGAGCGGCGTGTCGATAATGCGCTGCTCGCCGAACTCTTCGAGAAACCCCTTGGTGATGAGGAAGACGTTGCCGCGCGCGCCGACGTCCTCGCCCATGATGAGCACGCGGTCGTCCCTGACCAGCGCGTCGTGGAGCGTCGTGCGCACCGCCTCGACGTTGGTCATCGTCACCCCGGCCTGCTGCTGCGCGGTGGCGGTCATCCTTCGAACTCCTGCCACGGGCGATAGTCGCCCGAAACGACGTTGGTGTAGAGCGACTCCGGCGTGGGATACGGCTGCGCTTCCGCGGAGTCGGTCGCCTCGTTGGTCTCGCGCAGCACGTCCTGCTTCAAGCTCTTCGCGCGCGCTTCGTCGATCACGCCGGCCTCGATGAGCACCTGCTCGAAGCGCGGCACGGGATCGAGCTTGCGGCGCTCTTCGATGATCTCGCGCGAGCGATAGGTGCGCTCGTCGTCGTCGGTCGAGTGCGACAGGAACCGGTAGCACTTTGCTTCGACGATCGTCGGGCCGCCGCCGGTGCGCGCCCGTTCGAGCGCTTCGTGCATCGCTTTGTACGTCGCGATCGGGCTGAAACCGTCGCACACGGCACCCGGCAAGCCGTACCCGGGCGCCTTGTCGGCGACGTTGGCAACTTTCATCTGGCGGTCTTGCGGCGTCGAGATCGCCCACTCGTTGTTCTGCACGAGGAACACGATCGGGAGGCAATGGACTGCGGCGTAGTTGACCGACTCGTGCCACTCGCCTTGCGATGTCGCGCCTTCGCCGGTGGTGCATATCACGGCGCGCCCGGCCTCGCCCCGGTACTTGAACGCCGCCGCGACGCCGGCGGCGTGGGTGCAATGACCCGCGATGATCGACGAGATGGACAGCACGCCGAGATCGTGGTTGGTGTAGTGGTTGGGGAACTGGCGGCCCATCGAGCGATCGGTCTGCCGCGCGAACAGCGACGACAGGATCTCGAACGGGCTCATGCCGACGCCCAGCGCGAGGCCAAGATCGCGATAGTACGGCACGAGGACGTCGCTGCCGCGTTTGAAGGCCATCGCCGCACCGGCTTGCACGGCCTCGTGCCCTTCGGAGCCGAGCGCGAACGGGATCTTGCCCTGGCGGTTCAACTGAAAGCCGCGGTTGTCGAGCTGCCGCTGAAGCAGCATGTTGCGGAGCATCGCGACCAGCTGTTCGTCGCTCAGACCTGCGCGATCGAGCTCCCGCACGCGCGCGGCTGTCGTTTTCGCCATCGAGTCGATCCCCTGGACCAGTGAAGTGAGAACCGCGGATACTCGCGCGCGGGGCGCGGCGACTCCTGCGGAAGCCACCGAGCCGGTGCCCAATGCCGGCCTGCCGAGCTACCCAAGCTGGACGTATTGTGCGCATGCGTACCCAGGAAGTGTCCGTTGGGCGTCTGGCCCCGCCTCTTCGCGCCGCCGTCATCGCCGTACTCGCCGCCGGATGCTCGGGCGGGGCGGCGGGAAGTCCGTGACCCGATGCACGCACCCGCCGGCACGATCGTGATCGACGCACCGGTCGGAACGGACACGTTCGCGTTCGCGACCTACGATGACCAAACGGTCAGGTCGACATACTGAGCCGCCCTCGGTGATGCAGACGATCGTCCTGGGTGCCGCGAATTCCGTTTCGGCAGTGTCATCGCGTCGCTGACGATCGCGCTTGCCAATCAGTCGCCGAACGCCGGCGTGCCCTGCTGCGCTTCGCCTGCGAATACCGTGATCGTGTCGGCGAACGACGTTGACGGCAACACGATTTTGGGACCCGGCGACTACACTAGGCTCGATCCATCTGAGCATTTTGTTTGCGCGCCAGATACGGCGGGAACGTGTACCTGCAACCAGTCCTATTCAAACGATCAGGAGGGGTTCGAAACGATGGCAGCAGCCAAGGGCGGCCGCAAGAAGGCCGCGACCAAGAAAAAGACCGGCGCGACGAAGACCACTGCACGCAAGACTGCGGCGAAGAAGACGACGCGCAAGAAGAGCGTCGTCGGCAAGGCGGCAGCCGGTGCGAAGAAGGTCGCGAAGCGCGCGACGAAAGCCGCGGGGAAAACGGCCGGGACCGTGAAAAAGGCGACGCTCGGGGCGCGCAAAGTCGGCGCGGTCCTCAAACAAGCCGGCGACGTCATCGAGGCCGGCGCGGCCGTGGTCGAGACCGTGGTGGCGAAGGTTGGGAAAACCGCGAAAGCCGGCGGAGCCGTGAAACCGAAGCGGCCGCGCCGCGAGGTTCACCCCGAGCCGAAGTAGCGACACCGAACCCGCGGATCAGTCGATCAAGGTGCGGGCGATCCGCGGGTGCGGTTCGGCGTGGTTGAAGTGAGGGGCCATGGACCCCGTTCGGCACGACCCGACCACGGCTGGTTACCGTCGCGGGACACACGAGCGTATCGCGACGGCCGGCTCGACGCGACGTATCACGTGCGCGTCCTCCCCGCGCGCGACCGTGCCACGGCGTCGCTGCTCTACGACGAGCCGGCC
>JALZBE010000051.1 GCA_030947665.1 Vulcanimicrobiota bacterium
GGCTGGTACAACCCGCATCGCCGGCATTCGGCCCTCGGCTACCTCTCACCCAACAACTACGAGCGGCGCATGAATGCCGCCGCTTGACGTCCAATCAAAACATCTCCACGAGAGCGGATCAACTCCACATCGGGTGACGGGCTCGGTCGGTGCTTGTAACACCGGCCGGGCCGCTTTGGTGATAAATTGCGAAGGTTCGCGAGAGAATTATAGCACGAACATGCGTTCGTATCAATTAGTTGGACGAACGAAATTCAAAGCGGACGTCGTCTGCTCGAACGCTTCGAAATTTCCGATGAACGGCGTGCGGCGCTGCCTCGTTCCGGCGCCGGCGTGGTGTGAGCCTAGGACTCGGGAGGACGGATCATCACGACGCCGTCCCGGCCGGGCACGTGCGACGCGATCCCGGCGCGCACGAGATCGGCGATTGCCGTCTCTACCTCGGCGCGCGTCGCGCCGCCCGTCGCCTTAGCTTGTTGCAGCGCGGTGTCGACGAGCATCAGCGCCGCGTCGACGGTCAAGGCCGGCGCATCCGTTGCATCGACGCGACCGACGAGCGCCTTCTGCGCGTTCCATGCCGTGCTGTGCAGCACCGACGCGATGACGGCGAGACGCTTCTCCTCACCGTGTTCGTGGTCCCAGGCGAGGTCGGCGAGGCGATCCTCAACGATGCCGGCGGCGAACAGATCTCGACATTCGAGCGGACCAACGCCGAGCTGCAGCGCGTTGACGATGTCGTCGACCGTCCATACGGATACGGCATGCGCCTGCATCTCGCTCTCGAAGGCAGAGTCCACCGACAATGCCGGTCCGACGAGAACGGCGAATTGCGCTTTGTAGGCGTCGCGGAACTTCGCGGGCTCTTCGAGCCGCGGCGCGTTGACGGTTCCGCCCGGCTGCGCCGTCTTGCATTCGACGATCGTGCGAAAGGCGAGCGGTCCGAGCGGCGCCTCGAGGATGCCGTCGGGTGCGCCGATTCCGCCATGGTGCGTGGCGACGAAGCCGAGCGCGGCGAACGCATCGCAGACCGCCTTCTCGAACGATTCGGGCAGCGTACTGGTTGAGGTTGAGTGCAATCGATGCGCGATCGCGGCGATGGCGTCGGCGCTGACCGCGGCTGGCCGTGTGCGCGGTTTGATGTGCGGCCAGTCGTCCACGGGATGGTTGATCCGGAACTCGTGCGTCGTCTCGTCCTGGACGATCAGCGGACGGCGGCGGCGAGCGATCGCGCGCTGGACGTACTGGCTCAGCGACGTGTACAGCGTGATGCGCCGCGTGCCCTCGGGCAGCAAACCGGCCTTTACCGCCTCAGATAGGACATCGCCGGCGTCGCGGGCGCGACCGTCCGCGAGCACATGAAGTGCAGCCTTGATGAGCGACGGGCTCTCGGTCGGGATTACCCGATGTGCCACAAGATGCTTTGCGTGAGGCCGTTCGTGACCCGCCATGCGGCGACGATTCGGTTCTTGCAGTGCCGCCTCCGTCCGGATCGAATTATGACGTGCCGGTGCATAGCGCCCGACGCCGTGGGCACCAGGCACAATGAGCCACCCGCCCGCTTCGCTGTCCGCCAAGTGTCGCATCCTGGCGCGCCATATGGTATACTTGACACATGCTCTTCGAACAACGTGCCGTTGAGATTCTCGGCGTCAAGCCGCCGAAGGCGGGATCGCGCAGCCTGCGGTCCATCGTCGACACCGGGCTCCTCGTCAAGGCGTTCGAATCGCTCGTCGATTATGCAAACATCACGCGCATCGATCTCGCGCGCGCGGCGAACATCCCGCTTCGCACCGTTCAGCGGCGCGAGGCGAGTCACGCGCGGCGCTTCGAGCGGGACGAATCAGACCGGCTGGCGCGCGTCGCCCGGCTTTATGCGATGGCAGAAGACGTGCTGGGGTCGCGTGACGAGGCGCAGCGCTGGATGAAGTCGCCGAATCGCGCGCTGGACGGCATGCGGCCGCTGGACGAGCTCGACACGGAGATCGCCGCGCGCGAGGTCGAGGATGTGCTGGGCCGCATCCGCTACGGCATCTTCGGCTAGGTGCGCCTCTTTCGCATCACGCAGCAACTCGACAGGGCTGCGGCGTTCGACGGCGTCGGCTCATCGCTTTATCCCGGGCGCTGGAACGAGCGTACGCGGCGTGTGATCTATACGACGTCGCGCATCTCGTTGGGGATCCTCGAGATCATCGTACAGTCGTCCGGCGCGCCGTTGGTCGGGTACGTCGCGTATCCGCTGGATGTTCCTAGCGAAGCGTTGACGGTCTTCGACCGCTCGCTGCTCTCGCGAACGTGGCGAAGCGCGGACGCGGGACGCGCTGAGTGTCGAGTTCATGGTGAACGGTGGCGTGATGCCGGTTCGACGGCAGGACTGATCGTTCCGAGTGCGGTCGTCCCCGAAGCGTATGATTCCGGGGAGTTCAACGTGGTGCTGAATCCATTGCACGCCGATTTCGCTCTGGCGACGTTCGAGAATGCGATTCCCCTCGACGTCGACTCAAGGCTGCAGCCCGTCGTATCGCCATTACCGTCCCAGCCGCGCCGCCGTCGCGGTGTGAAAGTGAAGTGAAAGCGGAATCGCTATCCGACGACGTGGCCGATGCTCCTCGTCGGAAGGGGCACGGAACGGTTCGGCGCTCGCCAGTCGCTGACCGCCGCGGGCCGTGCTCGTGGTTTGATGTGCGGCCAGTTCGTCCACGGGATGGTTGATGGTCAATTTTTCGGTTCAACACAACGAACGTCGGCGACGGCGATCGGTTTGCGCTTGCGGCTAAAGCCACGGACGGATGCCGCGTCACGTGAAAAGAGCTAACCGGCAAAGAGAACCGCGCGATCCGATAGGACAAAGACGAAGGGGACGGTTTACGCCGCCCCCTTCTGTTTCTTCCGCTTCGTCTCTTCCAGCGTCCTCGGCGACCGCCGCTTGACCCTCGCCGCTTCGAGTGCGTCAACCTCGGCGTTCGGTACCGCAATGATCGCGCCGATCGTCGCCTCGACGCTCGCGGGGGGCGGTTTCTGTGTCGGCGCGTCTAGCTCGTTCGGTACGGACGAAGCTCGTCCCAGCCGGTGAACGGCTGCTGCTCGTCAATGGCCGCCCGAGCGGGTGGTAGCTCGAAAACGTCCTCGGCGGGCACCCCGACGGCCCCGGACCAATCGCCCGCATTTAAGCGGGCAAAGCCGTCATCTTCAGCCACGACGCAGCCGACGGCCGTCGCGTCCCACAGGCGGCGGACCCTTGGATAGTCCCCGAAGGTCCTGACCAAAACCTCGTCTCCACGGTTCAGCATAGCCTCCATTTTCGCAGAAAATCCGCTATGCCACAAGCCATGCCACAAACCTTCTCCTGGCATCGGAGAGGTTGGTCGCCGGAAGTCGGTGCTTCCGGCACGGCCGCTCATCTTGACGTTACCGGCCGCGCCAGATAGAATGGTGTTCCTCCACTGTGATAGGGGCCCAGGATGAGCACAAACGACGCGACGGAGAGAGCCGAGGCCAAGACCCCGCCCACCATGTCCCCGGTAACCTTCTACAATTTCGCGGACACCCATCGGCGGACGCTCCCTAGTCGGATCGACAAGTCCATGATGATGAACCTCGCTGGTGGCGATCGGCCGAAAATGCTTGCGGCACTGCGTTTCATGGGCCTTGTAAGCGGGCCGCAAGACAAGCCGACTCGGCGTTTCGAGGAGCTTCGGGACGCCGCCGACAACGAAGATTTGCTGAGACAGGTCTGGCTGGCGATCCTTACTGACACCTTCCAGCCGGTCTTTACAAAACTCGATCTCTCCACGGCGACCCAGGGCGAGATCGACGAGCTGTTTCGCTCGGAGTACAAGATTCAGGGCGATACCGTCCGCAAGGCAGTCGCGTTCTTCCTCGCCCTCTGTCGGAATGCGGGGATCACGCTTTCCTCCTACGTGAAGAAGGGCCGCCAAGGCGTGCCCGGCGTGGCTCGGCCGCGCACCAGCCGCCCTCGGACAGGCCGAAAAATCCAGGGCAACGGCGGCGGGGGCACCGGCCAAACGGAGCCGATCAAGCCCCCATCCGGCGCGTCAGCAATAACCGTGCCCTTCAAGAGCGGCGGGAGCGCAACGCTTTACGTCAACGTCGATTTGGTCGCGATCTCAAACGCCGACCGCAAGGCGCTGCTCTCGTGGATCGACGCGATGAAGCGGTACGCCGCTGCGAACCCGGTCGCTGAAAAGGACGAAGCCCAGGCGGCAACCTGAGCTTCGCTCACCCTCACGTCCCTCCTGAGAGGGGGTGGATATCCCGGATGCCCGTGACAACAGCGCCGCCGGTTCCCATGAGGGCTTAGCCGCCCCGTTCCCTACCGCGAGGGTGGGCGCGGGGTGCTTCCCCTTTTCATATCACGCTTCGACGCTTCGCGTCGAGAAAAAGGCTGTTCTTTCAACATGGCAGAGACTCCAACGATTCATTGGAGCGGGGAATCCGGTAAGACCTACAAGTACTGGATTCACCCGCTCAACACGACGTTCCTCGCCAAACCCGGCAACTACATCTTCTCGAAGAAGAATGCTAGCAGCAAGTGGGTCGCGATCTACGTCGGGCAAACCCAAGACCTTTCTTCGCGCTTCACCAATCATCATCAGGAGGAGTGCGTAGACGGTCAGGGTGCGACGCATATCCACGTCCACACCAACGAGTCTGGGAAGCAGGCTAGGCTGGACGAAGAAACGGATATCCGTTGCAACTACAACCCGCACTGCAACGGGCAGTAGTCGGGCCCAGCGTAAAACTCGGGGCGCTTCGCCTACCTAACGGCGGCGTACCCCGAGTTTTCCGTTTCGCGATTGTTCGGCCTCGCGTCCTCAAACGCGCTGCGCTCGCGATTACTCAGTACGCGCCATGCGCGTACGAGTCGGAGGTAGAGTTGCTTCGCATGGTATGTAGACGATAATTCATTTTCTTGACTGTCACACGCCGAAGGCGGCGCTCTGCGCCGCAGACGTGAACTCGTCGCCCTCCTGGGTCTCCGACTCTGCTATTCCCTCACCCGTCGTTTTGAGTTGGGACGAGCCATCGGGCAAGTTCACAACCCGCGTGTGGCGGACACCCGGGAATCGGAAGAGATCCTCGGGGAGAGGAATGCTGGCGTGCGGGTTGTGGAGGAAGAGCAGCTCGTAGCCGCCTTCCTCCTCCGAGTGCCTCGGATGATGCGAATACGAGACGACGGCGCTAATTCTCGTGCCCATTTCTGGACGAAAGAATCCCTCTCCGCGCGTGAAAAATGAGTCCCCGTTCAGCACGGCTATAGCACTTTCACCATAGCACGCATCGATAACGGAGTCTTCGTCGCTCCAATCTGAGAGCGTCCGATCGACCACGACGATGCCTGCACCATCCTCGGGCAACTGGGGAATGGCCGACGCGATTTTATCGGCGGCCTGTTGTGCGTGTTCGTTCTTGAACAGATGCCCGCTGAAGACGGTTCCGAGGAATCCGGTTGCTCGATGCTTGGTACGCGCTATCGCCGAAATGACGAGGCCCGGGCTCTCGAACCTCGCCGGTAGCTCTCCATTCTGTTGCGCAAAAGCGCGGATTTGTGCCCGTATCTCCTTGACGGCCTGAGGCACCTCGCTCAACGCGAGGTGAACCTTCACGAGATTGAGGACATAGGGCTCGGGGATTTCGAGGAGCCTGCGCTGCACGTCAGTGAGCACGGCGCGCTCGACGCGCTGCGGCTCGAGGTCAAGCGGGCTTTTTATTTCCCACCAAGTCGGCGGCGTTGTATCGGTGACGAACTCGGGATGATTGTCCCCCACGGCGGGTTCCAGGGTCAGCGTGATCCCGTTGCGCACGAGCCACGCGGCAAACCACAGCTCCGTCCGCCACGATGTCATCCGCTCTTTTTCTTCGAGACGCATTTTCTTACGAAACGAATCGAACGCTCCAGATGCCTCGAGAGTCAATAGGTCCGCGGCCACCGCTGACCAAAACGCGATGGACCTTTCGTCATCTACGGGAAGAGCGAGCCAGAACAACAGATGGTTCGTGAGGGCCTGCCGCCGACGGATGAGGTTTGCTAGGGTCTCGTCGTCGTAGACGCGTTGCAGCGAGGGGTATCGATCGAGGGTCGCGCGGACCCGCTCCCATGCCGTCTTCTCGTCAAGCTTCGGTACGTCGAAGATCCTCATCTTGCGATGTGTCACGAACTATACTTCATGGTTATCTCGATGAGCTTGGGCGGTGCTTATCCGTCGATAGGCGGACATCAAGTCGCTTCGTAGTCGTTCCTACTGGACTCGTCGAAGAGCGCTAGGTTGAGCTAAGCTAATAGTCCAACGCCGTTCAATCGAAGCCAGGCGGCAAGCCGCAGGTTTCAACAGCCGACGCTATCAGATTGGGGTGAAGGTACTGTTCGGATTCTCCAGCGCGACTGATAGCCACAATACAATCGCATCGCGCACATGCTCGCGAGCGTCGTCCAATGTTGCGCCCCAGCTCGTGCAGCCCGGCAGGTCCGGGACGTACGCGAATATCGATCCGTCGTTAGATTGTTCGAATACCGCTTGATACATCAACGTAGGTCACGCAACGCAGTCAAGACCTACGCGCTCTGGTCCTTCGGCCTATCCGCGAAGATCAACGCCGGGGCTTCGCGCTTCTCGACAACTTCTTTGTTGACGACGCACTTTTTCACGCCTTGCATCGACGGTAGGTCGTACATCACGTCGAGCATGATCTCTTCGAGGATCGAGCGCAGGCCGCGGGCGCCCGTCTTGCGCGACTGCGCTTTGATGGCGATCGCGATCAGCGCTTCCTTCGTGAAGGTCAGCTCCACGCCGTCCATGCCCATGATCTTCTGGAACTGGCGTACCAGCGCGTTGCGCGGCTCGACGAGGATGCGGCGCAGCGCGAGCTCGTCGAGCGCATCCAGCGTCACGACGATCGGCAGGCGGCCGATGAATTCCGGAATCAGGCCGAACTTGAGCAAGTCTTCGGGCATCAGCTGCACGAGCAGCTTGGAGTTGCGGGCGTCCTTCTTCGACTCGGGGTTCGCGCGGAAGCCCAGCGAGTTCGAGGCGACGCGGCCTTCGATGATCTTCTCGAGGCCGTCGAACGCGCCGCCGCAGATGAACAGCACGTTGGTGGTGTCAATCTGGATGAATTCTTGGTGCGGGTGCTTGCGGCCGCCCTGCGGGGGGACGTTGGCCGTGGTGCCTTCCAGGATCTTGAGCAGCGCCTGCTGCACGCCTTCGCCGCTCACGTCGCGCGTGATCGACGGGTTCTCGCTCTTGCGCGCGATCTTGTCGATCTCGTCGATGTAGACGATGCCCTTCTCGGCGCGCTTGACGTCGTAGTCGGCGGCCTGGATGAGCTTGAGCAGAATGTTCTCGACGTCTTCGCCGACGTAGCCGGCTTCCGTGAGCGACGTCGCGTCCGCCATCGCCAGCGGCACGTCGAGGATCTTCGCGAGCGTCTGCGCGAGGTACGTCTTGCCGCTACCCGTCGGGCCGACGAGCAGGATGTTCGACTTCTGCAGCTCCACTTCGTCGGCGCCCGTGCCGCTCGTGCCGCCCGCGTTGACGCGCTTGTAGTGGTTGTAGACCGCCACCGCCAACGACTTCTTCGCCCGCTCCTGACCGATCACGTACTGGTTCAGGATGTGGTTGATCTCTTTGGGCTTCGGGATGTTCCGCAGCCGCAGGTTCTCATCGACGTTCTTGTAGAGCTCTTCCTCGATGATCTCGTTACAAAGCTCGATGCACTCGTCGCAGATGTAGACGCCGGGGCCCGCGATCAGCTTGCGCACCTGCTCCTGCGACTTGCCGCAGAAGCTGCACTTGAGCTGGCCTTTCTCGTCCCCGAACCGAAACATGCAGTGTTCCTAGGCGCCTGGCGTGTTGGATGCGACGGTGCGGCTTTCTTTGCGGAAGACGTCGTCGATGATGCCGTACTCTTTGGCCTCTTCCGAGGTCATGTAGTAGTCGCGTTCGATGTCCTTGAGAATTTGCTCGACCGGCTTGCCCGTGGTGGCCTCGTAGATGCCGGCCAGCGACCGTCGCGTCGCGATGAGGTCGCGGGCATGAATTTCGATGTCCGTGGCTTGGCCACCCACCTGCGAGACCCACGGCTGGTGGATCAGGATCTTCGCATAGGGGAGCGCGTAGCGCTTGCCCTTGGCGCCGCCCGTGAGCAGCACCGAGGCCATGGACGCGGCCATGCCGGCGCAGATCGTCGCGACGTCCGGCTTGATCAGCTGCATCGTGTCGTAGATCGCGAGACCGGCGGTCACCGAACCGCCCGGGCTGTTGATGTACATATCGATGTCTTTATCGGCATCTTCGCGCTCCAGGAAAAGGAGCTGCGCGAGGACGAGGGATGCCATCCCGTCGTCGATCGGTCCTTGGACGAAGATGATGCGTTCTTTGAGGAGGCGCGAGTAGATGTCGTACGCGCGTTCTCCGCGTGCGCTCTGCTCGACGACCATCGGTACGAGATGTCCCATATTATGCGGTCTCCGTGACAGGGTCGGCGGGGCTTGCGGTTGCGGGCACGCGCTTGGCCTGCTCGATCAGCCGGTCGATGGTCTTCGTTCGGACGATGCCGTCAATGAGCGCCGGCACGTTGGCCTGCAGCGCCTCGATGATCTTCTCCCGCGGCTGCCCGTACTGGGCGGACAGCGCCGCGAGCTCGTTCTCGACGTCCTCTTGGGTCGCCACGATGCCTTCCTTCTTCGCGATCGCCTCGACGAGCAGGGTCGTTTTCACGCGCCGCTCGGCCTCGGGGCGGGCGTCCTGCCGCAGGCTCTCCTCCGTCTTGCCGCTCTGCTCGAGGTAGTTCTCCCACGGGATGCCGGCCCGCACGACGTACTGGCGGGTCTCGGCCAGGACGTTGGCGAGCTCGCGCTCGACGAGCACATCGGGCAGCGGGAAGTCGTTCGCGGCGACCAGCTTGTCGAGGAGCGCGCCCTGGAAATGGCGGCGGGCGTTGCGCTTGACGGTCTCGTCGAGCCGGCGCTTCACCTCGGTCCGCAGGTCGGCCAAGTTCTCCGAGCGCGAGACGCGCTTGGCCAGCTCGTCGTCGAGCGCGGGCAGCTCGGGTTCCTTGATCTCGTGGACCGTGATTGTGAAGACCGCGTCCTTGCCGGCGAGCTCCTCGTTGGAGTACGGGTCGGGGAACTTCGCCGGGACGTCCTTCGTCTGGCCGGCCGTCATGCCGACGATGCCGTCGACGAAGCCCGGGATGAAGCGCTCGTCGTTGAGCTCGGTCTCCTGGCCGGTCGCGGTGCCGCCCTCGAAGGCGACGCCGTCGATCTTCCCTTCATAGTCCATCGTGACCGTGTCGCCCACTTGCGCGGGGCGGTCGACCGGGATCAGCGTGGCAGCGTCGCGGCGCATGGATTCCAGCGCGCGATCGACGTCCTCGTCGCTCGCCGTCTCGGGCGTGTCGGTGATCTCGACGCCCGTGTAGTCCTTGGGCTCGAACTCCGGGCGCACGGCGACCACGGCCTTGAAGTGCGGCGGCTGGGTGTCGTCCTCGGCGGGGACGACCTCGACGGTCGGGCGCGTCAGCGGGTCGATCCCGTGCTCCTCGAGCGCGGCGGGATACTTCGCGTTGAGGAGGTCGTCCAGCGCGCGCTCGATGATGCCCTCGGGCCCATACGCGTTCTCGAAGATCTTGCGCGGGACTTTCCCCGGGCGAAAGCCCGGGATCTTCGCGGACCGAACCAGCTTGCGGAACGCGGCATCTTGCGCCGCGGTGTATTCTTCCGGCGTGATGCTGATCTCGAGCTCGACCTGCGTTGGATCGAGCGACTTCAGCGTCGAGGGCACGAGTACACCAGACCTCCGGAAGCGGGGACGGCGGGCAACCGCCCGCCGTCAGGAC
>JALZBE010000383.1:0-1623 GCA_030947665.1 Vulcanimicrobiota bacterium
CGATGCCTTGATGGCCCGGGTGCAGCACGAAGTCTTGCGCCGCCAGCTCGGCGACCAAGCGGCAGCGAGCGCGGGGTTTTCCACGATCGATACCTCCGCGCTCGATAGCTTGATCGCCGGCGCCGCGACACGTGCCGCCGCCCGCAACCGGTGGCCCGCTCGGCTTGGGTTCTTCCCGTTCAACCTGCGGCCCGTTCAACGATTCGTGCTGCGAGTAATCGCGTGGTTGTTTCGCGACCAGCACGCGTTCAACGCGGCGCTGATCCAGGCGCTGCGCGAGTCGGTCGCGGTCGATGCGCGCATCGACGCGTCGATGCGCGAGCTGGAGGCCCGCTTGCGGCAGCTGGAGCAGCGTGGCTGACGGCCGCTACCATATCGCTGTGGTCACGCCGTGGTTCGGTGCGGATCTCACAGGCGGCGCGGAACGGCTGGCGTGGCAGGTCGCGCACGGCCTGGCAGAACGCGGCCATACGATCGAGGTGTATACGACGTGCGCGCGGGGTTTCGCGTCGGACTGGGGCCTCGACGCGCACCCGCCCGGCGCGCGTGATGACCAGGGTGTGCTCGTGCGGCGCTTTCCAGTCGACGGCCGCGCCGCCAACGCGTTCGACAGGGCGAACGAGATCTTGCTCACGCGCCCGTTGTCGTATTACCGCGAACGCGCCGGCGCCATCGAGCCCGACGTCGCGAACGACTTCATCGGTTCGGGCATCAACTCGACCGCCGCCGTCGACGCGCTGCGCGCGCGGCTCGCGACGTTCGACTGCGTGCTCGTCATGCCGTATCCGTACGGGCTTCCACTCGCCGCCGTCGAAGCCGCCGGCGCGCGCGCAATGCTGCAGCCGTGTCTCCACGACGAATCGTACGCGTTTCTGCCGGAGGTGGAGAACGCGTTTCGCCAAGCCGGCGCGCTGCTGTTCAACAGCCCGGCGGAGCGCAGCTTGGCGTACCGGCTGTACGGCCCGTCGATCGCGCTCAAATCGACGCTGGTCGGGCACTGGGTCGAGCGCGAAGCGCAGCCGGAGAATCTGCCGCCGCGCATCCGCGGCTTTCGGCCCGCCGAGCACCGCTACGTGCTGTATCTCGGGCGGCGCGACGCGACCAAGAACGTGGACCTGCTGGTCGAGAGCTTCGCGCGCTTCCGGCGGCAGTGCCGCATGCTGTCGCTGGAGCTGGTGCTGGTCGGGCCGGGCCGCCGTTCGTACGACGACGTGCGCCACCGCATCCGCGACCTGGGCCTCATCGATGAAGCGCAAAAAGCGTCGCTGCTGGCGCACGCGCTCGCGATCGTGCAGCCCAGCGTCAACGAGAGCTTCTCGCGCACCGTTATGGAGGGCTGGAGCGCGGGCAAACCGGTCGCCGTCAACGGCCGGTGCGCGGCGACGGCCGACGCCGTGCGCGAGTCAGGCGGCGGATGGCTGGCGACGACCAAGGGTGAGTGGTCCGCGCTGTTCGAGCTCATCGACCGCATGCCGGCCGCCCGGCGCGAAGAGATCGGTGAGTGCGGGCGCCGCTACGTCGACGAGCAGACGTCGCGCGAACACGTGCTCGACCGCTACGAGACGGCCATCGCGGAGATCGTCGCCGGCCGGCGTGCCACGCGGTTCGATGTCGCCGCCGCAC
>JALZBE010000383.1:1633-3858 GCA_030947665.1 Vulcanimicrobiota bacterium
CCGCCGCACCGAAGCTCCTGCGGCGCCTGAGCGACGGGCGCTGCACGATCCTGTTCGCCGGCCCGCTCACGGAAAGCGCGTGCCTCGACCAGCTGCTGGCCGGGTTCGCGTTTTTGCTGTCGCTCGGCGTCGACGCGCGATTGGTTCTGGCCGGCGAGTTCGACGCGAGCGAAGACGTCGCGGACCGTTTCTTCGAAGTCGTCGGGCGCACGCAGCTGACGGACCGCGTCGTCGTGCTCGACCGCGCGCAGCCCGAAGTCGTCGCCGCGTGCTACCGCAGCGCGGACCTTTACTGGTCGACGGCGGATGCCGGCCCGAGCACCGAGCTCGTCGACGCGCTTGGTTTCGGCGTGCCGGTGTTCGCGTTCGCGAACGGCGTTTCGCGGCGCGTGCTCGGCAGCAGCGGGTTGCTGTTCAACGACAAGCGCGACCCGCGCGCGCTCGCGGGCGCCGCGGTGTTGATGCTGACGGACCGCGCGCTGCGCGAGACGCTGCTCGAAGGCCAGCGGCAACGGTTCGAAGCGCTGCGGCGCGACGGGGAGCTCGAGCGCGCTGGCTGACCTGAACGCCCGGCGCCGCCGGATCGCAATCGTCGTCCCGTACTGCGGGGCGACGACGTACGGCGGAGCGGCGACGCTCGCGCTCGCCGTCGCGAAGCAGCTCCGCGACGCGTTCGACGTCGAGCTGCTCACGACGTGCGCGACCGATTACGACACGTGGCGCAACACCGAGCCCCAAGGGCACGAACGCATCGAGGGCGTGCACGTGCGGCGGTTCGCCGTCGACCGGGAACGCGACCGGTCGACGTTCGAGCGGCTCTCGCGAACGCTCGTCTACACCCCGGATGCACCGCTCGAAGAGCAGGAGCGCTGGATGCGCGCGCAGGGGCCGATGTCGACGCCGCTGCTCGACTACCTCGACGCGTTCGGCACGCGCTACGACGCGGTGGTGTTCTTCAGCTATCTGTACGCGACGACGTATTTCGGTTTGCCGATCGTGGAGGACCGGGCCGTCCTCGCGCCGCTCGCGCACGACGAGTGGCCGCTCGCGTTCTCGCTGTGGGACCGTTTTTTCGAACGGCCGGCGTCGTTCGTGTTCGTCAGCGAAGAAGAGCGGACGATCGTGCAGCGCCGCTTCCCCGCGCTGGGCATCGATGGTCCCGTGGCCGGGGCGGGGATCACGTCGCCCGACGACGTGTCGGCCGAACGGTTTCGCGCGACGACCGGCATTCGCGAGCCGTTCGTGCTCTATCTCGGCCGCATCGATCGCGCGAAAAGCTGCGATGAACTGCTGGCGGACTACGCGCGGTATCGCGCGTCGCCGGCGGCGCTGCCGCGCATCGTTCTGGTCGGCGAGCGGCACATGGACGTCGAACCCCGGCCGTGGGTGTCCGTGCTCGGCCCGGTCGACGAGCCCATGAAGTGGGACGCGATCGCCGCGTGCGACGTGTTCGTCATGCCCTCGCCGTACGAGAGCCTCTCGCTCGCGGTGCTCGAGGCGTGGGCGCAGGGGCGCCCGGTCCTGGTCAACGGGCGCTCCGAAACGCTCGTCGGACAGTGCCGCCGTTCGGGGGGAGGCCTTTGGTACGTAAACGCGGATGAGTTCGCAGTGGCATTGGAGACGCTCGACGGGCCGACGCGTGCGCTGTTGGGCGAACGCGGCCGGGAGTACGTGCGCCGCCGGTACACGTGGGAACGGGTCGAGGCCGTGTACCGAAGCGTCGTGGAGCACGTGGCGGAGCGGCAGGCGTGAGGATCGTCGTGCTGCATGCGGGCGGTTTGGGCGATCTCGTGCTCGTCGAAAGTTATCTATCGGCGCTGCGCGACGTGCATCCCGCCGCGCAACTGGAGCTCGTGTGCCGGGCGGACGTCGCGCCGGTGACGACGCTGTACGCGCGGCCCCCCGATGCGGTCCACACGTTCGGCTTCAACCCCTACCGCTGGGCGATACCCGACGACGGGGTCGCGCTCGAGGCGCGCACCCTGCTGCACCGGTTGGGCGACGCGCGCGCCGATCTCTTCGTCTCGGCCGAGTTGCGCGCGACGTGGCTGAGCGAGATCCTTGCCGCCGTGCTGGCACCGCGCGAAGCGGTGATCGCGGATGCGCGCGAGGCACGTTCGAGCGACATGCTCATCCTGCTCGGGAAGCTGCGGCTCGACCGGCGGCGCGGCATCCGGCGGCTCGCGCCGGCCTGCGCGGAGCACGAGCTCGACCGGTATGCGCGC
>JALZBE010000384.1 GCA_030947665.1 Vulcanimicrobiota bacterium
GCCGATCAGGTGATCGTCACCAGCGGCACGCAGCAGTCGCTGGACATCATCAACCGGCTGATGCTCGATCCGGACGAACAGGTATGGATCGAAGATCCGGGCTCGCTCGCCGCGCGCGCGACGTTCGTCGGCGCGGGCGTGCGGCTCGTGCCGGTCCCGGTGGATGAGGAGGGGATCGTCGTCGCGCACGGCGTCGAAGCCGCGCCGCGCGCGCGGCTCGCATTCGTCACGCCGGCGGTGCAGTCGCCGACCACCGCAACGATGTCGCCGGCGCGCCGCGCCGCCCTGCTCGCGTGGGCCGACGCGGCCGATGCGTGGATCGTGGAGGACGACTACGAGGACGTGTTCCGATATGACGGCGAGGATCCGCCGCCGCTGCACAGCATCGCGACGAACGGCCGTGTCATCCTGATCGGCTCGTTCAGCTTGAGCACGTTTCCGGCGCTGCGCATCGGCTACATCATCGCGCCGGGCGCGCTCGTCGACGCGTTCGTCGCCGCGAAAGGCGCGATCGACCGCCAAGGCGCGACGCTGGAGCAAGCCGTGCTCGCGGAGTTCGTACTGGGCGGACACCATCTACGCCATCTGCGCCGCATGAGCGCGGAGTACACGGAGCGCCGCGCCGCGCTGGTGCGCTGTTTCGCGCAGTATCTGCCCGAGCTGGCGTTCACGCCGCCGCGCGCGGGATTGCACGCGCTGCTGCAACTCGCCGGCCGCGACGACGTCGCGCTCGCGCAAGCGGCGGCGCGGCACGACATCTCGGTCGTGCCGCTCTCCCCGCTCTACCTCGACCGCGAGCGTCGCAGCAACGGGTTGCTGATCGGCTTCGGCGTCGCGTCGCCCGGCGAGATCCGCCTAGGCGCGCGCAAGCTGCGCGACGCCTTCGTCGAGGTGCGCGGCCGCCGACTCGCCGCGCGCTGACGGCGCATACACCGGGCGCGCGTCGATGCCCGGCCGCGTGATGCGGGCGCGCGTCACGTCGTCGTAGAATGCGCGCAGCGCCGTCGCGACCGGGCCGATCTTTCCGGTGCCGATCGTGCGGTGGTCAAGGCTCGCGGTCCAGGTCACGCCGACGCCCGTGCCGCACACCACGATCTCGTCGGCTTCGTACAGCTCCGTGCGGTCGATCGCGCGTGCCTCGACCGGTATTCCGAGCTCCTCGCGCATGAAGCGCGTCACCACCTTGCGCGTGACGCCTTCGAGCAGGTTCTGCGAAAGGTCGGGCGTCGTCGCGACGCCGTCGCGCACCACGAACAGGTTCGCCGCCGACACTTCGGACACGTGGCCGTCGTCGGACAGCACGACTGCGTCGTCGAAGCCGTTGAGCCGCGCCTCGGTCTTCGCGAGCGCGATGTTGACGTAGCTGCCGCTGATCTTCGCGCGCGCGGGCACGGCGTTGTCGTCCACGCGGCGCCACGAGCTGACGCACAAACGCAAGCCGTCGTCAGTCTCCAGATATCTGCTGTTGGGGAACGCGACGATCGCGAGCTCGTGCCCGACGCCGTCGATCTGCGGCCGAAAGAACTCTTCGCCCTTGAACAGCAGCGGCCGGATGTACGTGTCGCAGCGAAAGCCGTTGCGCCGGCAGAGTTCCAGCGTGATCTCGGTGAGCGCCTCTTCGTCGCCCGGAAGATCCATCAGCAGCACGTTCCCCGACCGCTTCAGGCGGCGGTAGTGCGCGGCGGGCTCGAACACATAGAGCTGTTCCGCATCGGCGTTCCAGAACGCGCGAATGCCTTCGAAACAGCCGGTGCCGTACTGCAGCGCGTGCGTCAGCAGTCCGAGCGTGGCCTCGCGGTACGGCCGAAACGCCCCGCGGTGGTAGACGATGAGCTCGCTGAGATCCACGTGAACCTCCTTGGCGCAATCATCGCACCGCGGAGGCACGCGCCGGAGGGCCACTTCGCCGGAGAGTGGCCCAGCGGCGGCTTACGTCACTTCGGCGCGTCGTTCTGGTGCGCCGCGTAACTGCGCGCGTCGAAATACCAGGCGGGCAGCGCTGCGGGGAACGCGATCTCGGTAAACCGGAAATCCACTTCCTGGCCGTCGCCGTTGTAACCGCCGCCGACCACGCCGTGCAGGTTCGTCACGACCGGGTACCCCTGCACGGTGCCCATCGTGATCGTGAACGTGACGGGATAGACCTCGGCCGATCTCCCGCCGCTGACGAACAGTTTGTCCGTCGCGATGAGCTTTCGAAGCTCCAGCGTCTTCGCATCGACGTAGACGTCGCGCAGCCGGTTGCGCTCGACATCGCGGATCGGAAAGATCTGCAGATGCAGCTGGTCGCCTTCGGGCTTCAGGGAGTCGACGCGGTAGTCGGACTCGAAGAGCGCGCGCACGCTGCCGATGATCGGCAGCGGCGTGTAGTGCGGCTCCGGCGTCGGAACCTCGCTGACGGGATGCGGCCGCGCGGGTGCGCGCTCGAACACGTCGGCGGTCGGCGGGCCGGGATCGCGGGCTTCGTTGAACGCCGGGCGGTCGAACGTCAGCCGGCCGAAATAGTCGTCGCGGAACACCTGGCGCGTGAGCGCGGCCCGGTCCATGTTGCGCACCCAGACGTGGAACGTATAGCTCCCGGTGGGGTCGGGATAACCGTTGGTCGCCTTTTGCGAGCGCGTGATCGTGTACGTCTCGAACTGCGGCGGCGGGCGATGCGAGCGGAACTGCGACCGGATAAGCCCGAGCACGTGCTGCGGGGTTGGGCTGGGCTCGGTGGACGCCGCCGGAGCGGGCGTCGCCAGGGCCGCGGCGAGCAAGAAAACGGCTAGCACGATCGAGCGGCAAAGCGGCGCGAGCAAGCGCGCCTGGCACCAGCTCGTGGAGTAGCGAATCCCGTGTCGTCGAACCGTTCGCGTCGCAACATCATGGAATTAGTACGGTTTTCGGCGCTCGAACGTCACTACGGCGCGAACGAGGTTTTCAGCGGTCTCGACGGCGTCATCCGCGACGGGGACAAGATCGGCTTGGTGGGGCCGAACGGCGCCGGCAAGTCGTCGCTGGTGCGGCTCCTGGTCGGAACGGACGAGCCGGACGGCGGCACGATCGTGCGCGCGCGCGAGCGGCGCATGGGGTATCTCGCGCAGGACGCCGCCGAGAGCGGCCCGCAGACATTGCGCGCCGCGTTCGACGACGCGATGGCGCGCGGGAACGCGCAGGAGTGGGAGATGCGCGCGACGCTCAACCGCTTCGACTTCGAGGAGGACGATCTCGACCGGCCGCTGCGCGAGTTCTCCGGCGGCCAGCGCACGCGCGCGCTGCTCGCGCGCACGCTGCTCGAGCAGCCGGATTGGCTGGTGCTCGACGAGCCGACCAACCACCTCGACCTCGACACGGTGCGCTGGCTCGAGAACTTCGTCGTGCGCGATCCGCGCTCGTTTCTGATCGTCTCGCACGACCGCTACTTTCTCGAAACGGTCGCGACGGAGATCTGGGAGCTCGACCGCGGCGTGCTGGCGACCTACGACGTCAAGCCCGGTCGCGCGTACAGCATGTACGTCGAGGAGCGCACGATCCGGCGCGAGCAGCAGCGGCGCGACTTCGAAGCCGCGATGACGGAACGCCAGCGCCAGCGCGCGGTGATCGACGAGCTGCGCACGCACGGGTCGCACAACTACAGCGCGGTGTGGAGCCGCGAGAAGATGTTCGCGCGCGTCGACGTCGTCGAGGCGCCGCGCAAGGAACGCCGCAAGATCGCGGTCGCGCTGAGCGCCGCGCGGCGCGCGACGAGCGGACCGGCCGTCGAGGTCAAAGCGGTCACGAAGGCCTACGACCGCACGCTGTTCGCGAACGTCAGCGCGACGTTCACGCGCGGCGAGCGCGTCGCGATCGTCGGCCCCAACGGCGCGGGCAAGA
>JALZBE010000052.1 GCA_030947665.1 Vulcanimicrobiota bacterium
GCGCGCACGGGTCGCTGCGCGGCGACGGCACGATGGTCGCGGCGGCGGGCGATCCGATCCGCGCGTTCGAGCGCGCGACGTATCGCGCGAACGTGCAGGCGCAGCGCGTCGATCTGAGCACGTGGCTGCCGCCGTTCGGCATCACCGCGCCGGTGCTCGGGCAGGTCGACGCGCGCGGCTCGGTTTCCGGGCGCTGGCCCCGGATCGCCGTCAACGGCGACGCGTCGCTCGCCAACGGCTCGATCTTCGGCTACGCGGTGCGCGACGGCCACGTGCACGCCGCCGGCGACGGCGCGCGCATCGCGTTGTCGAACACCGTGCTCGATCTTGGCTTCGCGCGGTTCGATGCGAACGGCTCGTTCGGCTTGAGCACGACCGACCCGCTCGCCCTCGCGATCCACGGCGAGACGCCCGATATCGGCAAAGCGCTCGTGACCGTGTTCCCGAAAGGCCCGCGTTACGACATCGGCGGGGCGCTGCAAGCCACCGCGAGCATCGCCGGCACGTTCGCCAAGCCGCGCGCGACGGCGGGCTTCGAGCTGACGAATGCGCGCTACACGACGCTCGCGATCCCGCGCGTGCTGGGCAACGTGGCGTACGACGGCAAGAAGCTGCTGGTCAACGAAGCGCAGGCGACGTTCGCCAAAGGAACGGCGCTCGTCGCGGGGTCACTGCCGTTCTCGCTACAGCCGCTCGGCGTCAACCCGGCGGCGCAGCTGTCGTTCACGCTGGCGCTAGGCGGCATCGACCTCGCGCCGTTCGCACCGTTCGTCCCGGGTCCGCGGACGAAACTCGGCGGCACGCTCGACGGGCGCCTCGCGATCGAAGGGACGCTGAAAGCGCCGCGCATGATCGGCAACCTCGCGCTCGCGAACGGATCGTACGTGTCCGGTCTCGACCGCGCCGCGATCACCAAAGTGAACGCGCAACTCGCCTTCAACGGCACGAGCGTCGCCCTGCAAGCGCTGCACGCGAACGTCGGTGGCGGAACGCTCGAGGGCAGCGGCCAGCTCGACCTGCCGTTCCCCGACGTCCACACGGGCAACTACGCGATCTCGCTGGTCGCGCACGGCGCGCGCATCGACTCACCGCAATTCGGAACCGGCACGATCGACGGAACGATGTCGCTGCGCAACGCGAAGCCGCTGCCGGTGCTGTCGGGCAACCTCGCGTTGACCAACGCGTCGATCCCGATTTTGTCGATCTATCGTAACACCAGCGGCGGCGGCGGCGCGTCCGGCACGTCCGGCGGCGGCCTCCCGTTCAACCTCGCGTTCGATCTGAACGCGCGCGCCGGCAAGAACGTGCGCATCCAGGCGTCGTCGCCGTACATCGACGTCGGCGCGACGGGCGCGCTCGATCTCACCGGCACGCTGGCGTCTCCCAAGCTCGGGGGCGTTCTCACCGCGACGCCCGGCGGGATCTTCTCGACGTACAACCGCGCGTTCCGTGTGCAGCAGGCCGTCGTGAGCTTCGATCCGGCCAACGGCCTGATGCCGTACGTCGACCTGCGCGCGTACGCGCACGTGACGAACCCCGACCCCGATCCGACGCGCAACGCCGTCGGCAGCGCCGACATCACCGTCAGCGTGAGCGGCCCGGCGGACGAGCTCGCGGCGGGGCGCGGCTCGGGCGTCACGTACGCCTCCAACCCGCCGTACTCGCAGGAGCAGATCATCGGTTTGCTGCTCGACGCGTCGCTGTTCGGCGCGGTGAATTTCGGCCAGCAGCAGAACGGCACGACGCTGCGCGGCGCGCCCGGCGAATCCAACCCGCTGCTGCCGCCCGGCGTCACGCCGTACCAGGCGGGCGTGATCAACTTCAACCAAGAGGCGTTCTCCATCCTCAACGGCCAGTTCACGCATCGCATCTTCGGCCCGATCGAGCGCATCTTCACCGGACGTTTCGGGCTCACCGATTTCGAGCTCGCCGTGGACTACGGCGGCGGGATCGGCTACAACGCGCTCAAGCAGATCGGCCACCGCGACGTGTACGCGAGCTTCGGCCAGACGCTGTCGAGCCCGGTGCGCACGACGCTTGGGTTCACCGCGCGCCCCAATGCAACCGAATCGGTGCAGTTCAACTACTTCCAGCAGAACGGCGATCCGGCGTTCACCAACAACGCCAACGGCACGCAAGCGCCGAGCACGACCCAGCGCTTGAAAGGCATTCAGCCTGTCTCGAACCGAAAAGGATTCACCTTCTCGATCGTGCGCAAATACTGACGGCGGGCTGCCGCGACCACCCGCCGTAAAGGCGCTGACGGCGGTATGTCGTACCTTCGGGACCGGGAACGCGCATGGTCCGTCTCGCGTTACACCCCCACTAGTAACCCGTCGGTCGCCCACGGCGCCCGGGTCCCAACCACATCGTACGAAGGACGTCTTCCTCTTGTTCGAACGGCTTCGCCGCACGCCGCGCACCGTGCTCGCCGTGCTCGCGTTTTTCGGTCTCGTGATGCCGCCTGCGTATTCCGCGCCGGCCGCCGCGCCCGCTCCGACCGTCGTGTCGGTCTCGGTCACCGGAAACGCGCACATCCCAACCGACCGCATCCTCTCCGTCGTCAAGACGAAGGTCGGCGATCCTTTCGACCCCGCCGTCGTGCAGCAGGACCTGCGCGCGATCGCCGATCTCGGGTTCTTCGCCGATCAGGCGCCGCCGATCGTCAAGCAGCGCCCGGACGGTGTCGCGGTCACGTACCGCGTGATCGAGAACCCCGTCGTCACGTCGATCCGGTTCGAGGGCAACAAGAGCGTCTCGGCCGACACGCTGCTGGCGCTCATGGACACCGCGCCGGGCCAGGTCTTCAACATCAAGACCTACCAGCAAGACGTGCTCAAGCTGAACAGCTACTACGACAAGATCGGCTTCGGCGGCCAGCTGCCGTCGCACGTCACCGACGTCAACATCGCCCCCGACGGCGTTCTGACCCTCAAAGTGCAGGAAGGCCTGACGGTCAAGAACATCGTCATCACGGACCCGCCCGACGGCGACCCGCTGCTGCCCAAGCCCGTGATCATCACGGCGCTGGTCACCAAGCCGGGCAGCCCCTACTCCGAGGCGCAGCGCGACAAGGACTACGACGCGCTCAAGGCCCTGTACGAGAAGTACGACCTCAAGCTGGGCGACGTCGAGGCCGGCGTCGACCCCACGACGGTCGACCAGAAGGCCGGCACGGCCGACGTTCGCTACACGATCAGCGTGCTGCGGGTCGGCGCGGTCGAGATCACCGGCAACACCGTCACTCACGACGACGTCATCCGCCGCGAGCTGCGCCTGCGCCCGGGCATGGTGGTCACCGACAGCGGCCTGCGGCGCGACTACGACCGCCTCAACAATCTCGGCTTCTTCGAGAAGATCGACTTCCAGGGCAAGCCCGGACCCGATCCCAAGCGACCGGGGCTCATCACCGTGAACTGGCAGGTCAAAGAGCAGCGCACCGGCACCGCGACGCTGGGCGCCGGGTACTCCGGCGGCCTCACCGGCACCGGCCTGACCGGCACGCTGTCGTATCAGCAGAACAACATCAACGGCACCGGTAACGGCGCGTCGGTTCGGCTCGAGCGCGGCTCGCGCGTGAGCGACGCGCAGATCTCGGTGACGATCCCGTATGTCGGCAAGTCGGAGAAGTCGCAGAAGTACAGCTTCGGCGCGTCGCTCTTCACCCAGCAGCAGACGAACTTCTATCCGGTTTACCAGGCCTGCACGGCGGCCGTCACCACCTCGAGCGCGCAGCGCGCCCCGCTGGCCGTCGCCACCGTCGCGCCGACGGGCACGTGTCCGGCGAGCGGTCCGATCCCCGTCACGATCGTCCCCACGGACCTGACCAACAGCCAGATCATCAGCGGCGTCGTCTCGACGTACAAGTCTCGCTCGACCGGCATCTCGGCGCAGGTGGGCCGCCGGCTCACCGACATCATCACGGTCAGCGGCGGCGTCAACGTGCAGAGGGTCGCCGCGGCGGCCGACCTGCCGAGCGGGTACGTCTTCCCGACGGCGCCGGTCGTCAACCCGCTCCCGAGCTCGACCTCGTCGCCGTTCAGCGGCAGCGACCCGAACAGCCCCAGCTCGGCCGTCGGCATCACGGCGCCGTCGCTGGCGACCATCAGCTCGACCCGGCCGTATAACGTACGCAGCCTGCTCGTCGGGATGCGCGCCGACTCGCGCGACGACGTGTTCAACCCGCGCCGCGGGATCAACCTGAGCTTCAACGACGAGCTCAGCAGCCACTCGTTCGGTTCCGACTTCACCTACCAGCTCATCACGATCGACGGCGCGAAGTTCTTCCCCGTCATCAAGAACGCGACGCTGGGCCTCCACGGGCGCGCCGGGATCTCGACCGGAGCGATCCCGACCAACAAGCTCTTCATCTTCTCCGACCAGGATCTGCGCGGGTATTCCGACCCGTTCTACGGAACCGACATCCTGCTGGGACAGGCCGAACTTCGCGTCCCTCTGACGCAGGACCGCAAGTTCGCGGTGGTCGGGTTCGTCGAGAGCGGCGGCACGCGCATCCGCGGCGGGAAATCGATCACCACCGACGTCAGCGGCCTGACCACCACCACCTTCGACCTCAACCGCTACACTTTCCACAGCGACATCGGGCTCGGTTTGCGATTCGACGTCCCGCAACTCGGACTGCACACGATCCGGCTCGACTTCGCAAAGGGAAGCCAAGGCACGCACACGTCGTTCGGAATCGGACAGAGCTTCTAGGAATGAACCAACTCTTCGCGCGGGGCCGCGCGGCCGCGCTCGCCTTCGCACTCGGTGCGGCGATCCTCGCGACGCCGGCGATCGGCGCCAACGACGTCACCGACATCGGCTCGCTCGACCAGCAGGCGCTGGCGGCGCTCCCGCAGTTCCAGGCCGCCAACAAGCAGCTCAACGGGTACGGCGCGTCGCTGCAAAAGCAGTATGTCGGGCGGGCGCAGCACGCGTCGCAGGGCGATCAGCAGAAGCTTGCCGCCGAGTTCCAGAGCAAGATGGCCGACAAGCAGCGCCAGCTCTTCGGCCCGCTGTTCGGTCGGGCGCAGGTCGCGATCGCGTCGGTCGCGTCCTCGAAGAACCTCACGGTCGTCGTCGACAAGCGCATCGTCGTGTTCGGCGGCCAGGACATCACCAACAACGTCAAAGACCTGCTGACGGGCGTCGGTGATCCGGTCCCGCCGGTGAGCACGCCGCCGCCGTCCAAGGTGGGCTACGTCGACCAGTCCGCGATCGACCAGACCCCCAAGGTCAAGTCCGCCACCGACGAGTTCCTCAAATTCAAGCAAGACCAGGACAAAGCGGCCGCGGACAAGCTCAAGGGCGCCAAGACGGCCGCGGACCGCGACAACATTCTGAAAGACTACCGCAAGACGCTCGACGACCAGCAAAACAAGACGCTCAAGCCGATGGTGGATTCGACACGCAGCGCGATCGGGGACGTCGCGAAGGCGAAAGGTCTGATCCTGGTGGTCGACAAGGGCAACATCGTCTTCGGCGGCGTCGACATCACCAAAGACGTCACCGACAAGCTGAAATGACGTATTCGGATTCCGCCTTCGGCGGAACCCGGCGCGCCTCGGCTTCTGGCCTGGGTGCTCTTGCGCTCGCGATATGCGCGCCCGCCTTTCTTGTGCTTGCTGGATGTTCGCATGCGACTACGGCGCCTGCGCCGGCGGCGAAGGGGGCTGTCGGTTACGTCATTATGGACGATCTCGTCAAGAAGCATCCGCTCTACGATCAGCTTGCGCGGTATGACCGCAGCATCGAGGCCTTCGATCTGACGTCGACCGCGCCGCAGGTCGCCGCGACGGATCCGCATCTCGCCGAGCGCGAGCGCGAGCTGCAGAAACAGCTCAACGACGCGGCGGACCGCACGCGCAAGCTCATCGAGCAGAAGCAGAAGCAATACCAGCAGCAAGAGTCCGCGGCGATCGCGGCCGCGCTGCGCGGCGCAGGCGCCGGCGGCCCGAGCGCGGCGCAGATCGCGGGTTCCGTCAACGCGACCGCGCGCCAGCAGCAGAGCGGTGTCGCGGTGCAGGCGCAGCGCGATCTCAACGCATACCGCTCGACGCTGCAGAAACAGGACACCGCGCAGATCAACGCGGCGTCCAAAGCATTGTCCGAGCGCGCCGACCGGACGTACCGCGCGAAGGCGGAGGAGCTGCAGTCCAAGCAGTCCGCACTGTCGCTCAAGATGGCCAGCGAGGATGCGCCGCAGCGGCTCGCGCTGCGCACGAAGCTCACGTCGCTCGCGCTCGACGACGCGGCCCGCGAGGACGCGCAAAAGCAGCTTGCCGTGATCGACCGCAGGGAAGCCGACGCGCTCGCCGCGGCGCGCAACCGCGATCAGCAGACGCTCGTCGCGCTGCAAGCGCAGCTCAAAGATCAGGTGCAGTCCGATCTCAACGCGCAGGTCGCCGCGATCCGCAAGCGTTCGCTGGGCTCGCTCGCGCAGCGCCAGCAAACCCTTACCCGCCAAGTGTCGAACGTCGGCGGACCGGCCGTGAAAACCACCGTCGTCAACGGCCGCGTCCAGCAGCAGGTCAACAACACGTTGCCGCCCGCGCTGAAGGCGCGCATCGAGCAACTGCACAGCGACTACCAGAAGCGCTTCCAAGCCGACGCGAAGACGACGATGGCGGATTTCCAGAAGACGCGCCAGGATCTCGGCAAGCGCTATGCCCAGCTGCACGGCCTCGACGGTGCGTCGCAGGCGGGCGCGCAAGCGCAGATCCTGTCGCTGCGCAAGAAACGCGAAGACCTCTACGGCGAGATCACCGCGCAGATCGATCGCGAGGTCCGCTTGATCGCGCAGCAGCGCGGGATCTCGGTCGTTCTCACCAACATCGTCGCCCCCGCCGGCGGAGTCGACCTCACGCCGGATGCTCTCAAGGACATCGAAAGCCTGCACGAATGATGATCACGAACACCGCGCTGCGCGCGCTCGCCGTCACCGTTGCGCTCGCCTCGCTCACCGCGTGCGGTAAGACCGCAGCCAACACCGACATCGGGCTGGTCGACGTGCAGCGCATCTCGCAAAACTGGCCGAAGTTCCAGAACTATCAGAACCAGCTCGCGAACGACGCGCAGACCATCGAGCGCTCGCGCAAGCCCGACCGCGACAAGTCGCAGGCGCGCGCGCAGTTGCAGGCGCGCTTCGCGCAGGCGCAGACCGAGCTCAGCGTCGACGTGACCGCCGCGGCGAAGCAGGTCGCCGCGGACAAGCACCTCACCTACGTCTTCACGCGCCAGTACGTGGGTTTCGGCGGCGTCGACATCACCGCGGACGTCGAGAAGATCCTCAAGATCGAGGACAAGAGCACCCCGGCTCCGTGACGGTTCGCGCGGCGTGAACCTCCTCGGGACGCTCGGAGAGCTCGCCGAGCGGACCGGTGGGCGCGTCGTCGGCGACCCCGCCGTCGCGATCGAGCGGATCACCGCGGTCGACGACGCCGGTCCCGGCGCGCTGACCTTCGCGGTCGACGAACGCTATCTGCGCGCCGCGCTCGCCTCGCGCGCGGCCGCAGTGCTCACGGACGAAGCGCTCGTTGCGCCCGGCGAGACCTATGCAAAGCCGATCTTGAGCGTACCGTCGGCCCGCGTCGCCCTGGCGGCGCTGCTCGCGGCGCTCGAGCCGCCCCGCCCGCAGGGGCCGTTCGTCCACCCGACGGCCGCGGTCCATCCGACTGCGCAGGTGGGCGGAAACGTCTGGGTCGGTCCGCACGTTGCGGTCGGCCCCGGCGCACGCATCGGCGACGGCACCGTGCTGCTGCCGGGCGTCGTCATCGGCGCGGGCGCGGTCGTGGGCGCCAGATGCTTGTTCCACCCGCGCGCGTACCTCGCCGACGGGTGCGTCGCCGGCGACCGGGTCGTGCTGCAGGCCGGCGCGGTGGTCGGCAGCGATGGCTTCGGCTGGGCGTTTCTGGACGGGCAGCTCGTGAAGATCCCCCAGGTCGGCATCGTGACGCTCGGCGACGACGTGGAGATCGGCGCGAACACGTGCATCGATCGTGCGCAGACCGGCGTGACGTCGATCGGCACCGGGACGAAGATCGACAACCTCTGCCAGATCGGCCACAACGCGCGCATCGGCGAGCATACTGCGATCGCGGCATTCGCCGGTTTGGCGGGCACGACGACGATCGGCGACTACTGCCGGATCGCGGGCTCGGCGCTGTTCCCAGGCCACACGACGATCGGAAACAACGTCACGATCGGGGGCGGATCGCACGTGTGGGGCGACGTGCCCGACGGTGCGTTCGTCACGGGCCAGCCGGCCCAGAACCACCGCGACCACGTACGGCTCCAGGCGTATCTCCGAAAGCTGCCGAAATTGTACGCTCGGGTCGACGCCTTGGAAAAGCGGGAGCCCAAGCGGGCCGAAGATTTCAAGCAGAGCTGAAGTGCAGTATCAAACGACGTTGCGTGACGCGATCGCGTTCGAGGGAGTCGGCCTTCACACCGGCGCTCCCGTGCGCGTGCGCATCCTCCCCGCCCCCGCCGGCCACGGCCTCCGCTTCCGGGTGAACGATGCGGTCGAGTTTCCCGCGCGCGCCGACTACGTCGTCGACACCGCGCGCGCGACGGTCGTCGGCATCGGCGAGCACCGGGTGTCCACCGTGGAGCACCTGCTCTCCGCGATGCTGGGCTGCGGCGTCGACAACGCGCTGATCGCGGTGGACGGCGGCGAGATCCCGGTCGTGGACGGCAGCGCGAAGGCGTTCGCCGACGGCATCGAGGCGGTCGGCTTGGCGACGCTGCACGACGCGCGCATCCGCTGGATCCCCACCGCGACGCGCGTGTTCCGCGACGGCGACAAGCTGTTGATCGTCGCGCCGGCTTCGTCGTTCCGGGTGCGGATGGTGGTGGACTACGCGTCGCCCGTCGGCACGCAGTACGTCGAGACCGAGATCACGCCGGAGACCTATCGCGCCGAGATCGCGCCGAACCGGACATTCGGTTTTCTGCACGAGGTCGAGTCGCTGATCAAGCGCGGGCTGGCGCAGGGCGGAACGCTCGAGAACGCGGTCGTGTTCGGGGCCGACGGACCGCTCGCGCCGCTGCGTTCGCCGACCGAACCGGCGCGCCACAAGATCCTCGATCTCATCGGTGACTTCGCGCTGCTCGCGGCGTATCCGCAGTGCGAGGTGATCGCGGTCAAGAGCGGCCACAAGCTCCACTGCATGGCCGTGCGCGAATTGTGGGCCGGCGGCGGCATGTCGTCGACCGCCGTTTCCGCGACCAGTTAGTTAGGAAGGCGAACTCCCGTGCCGATCCTCGACGTGCGCGAGATCATGAAGATCTTGCCGCACCGTTATCCGATGCTGCTGATCGACCGCATTACCGAGCTCGAGCCGATGGTGCGCGCGCGCGGTTACAAGAACGTCACCGCGAACGAGCCGATGCTGGCCGGGCACTTCCCCGGCAACCCGCTGTTCCCGGGCGTGTACATGATCGAGGCGCTGGCGCAGCTGGGCGGCACGACGATCCTCGAGCCCGGCGACATGGCGCGCAAGGTGCCGTATCTCGCGGGCATCGACAAGGCGAAGTTCCGGCGGCCCGTCGTTCCGGGCGACCGGCTCGACATGGAAGCGCGCGTCATCAAGACCAAGCTCAACATCGGCTGGGTCGCGGTCGAGGCGAGCGTCGAAGGGAAGAAAGTCGTCAGCGCCGAGCTGACGTTCTCGATCTCCATCGATCCGTCGGCGTTCGCGTACGATTCATCGGTGCTGCATCTGTGATCCATCCCAGCGCGATCGTCCATCCCAACGCGAAGCTCAGCAAAACCGTCGACATCGGTCCGTTTTGCGTGGTCGGCGAGCACGTGACGATCGGCGCGCGGGCGAACCTGCTCGCGCA
>JALZBE010000385.1 GCA_030947665.1 Vulcanimicrobiota bacterium
ACGGCGCGCGCAAGGGTCTCGCCGACACCGCGCTGCGCACGGCGGACTCGGGCTACCTGACGCGCCGTCTCGTCGACGTCGCGCAGGACGTGATCATCCGCGAGGAAGACTGCGGCACGTCCAACGGCATCCTCGTCTCCGACATCCAAGTCGGCAAAGAGACGATCGAGCCGATCTACGATCGCATCATCGGCCGCCGCGCGGCCGAGGACATCAAGCAGCCGGAGCATCCGCGTGCGGAGAAGCTCATCAAGCGCGATGAAGAGATCGACGAGGAGAAGGCCAAGGCGATCCTCGCGGCCGGCGTCAAGACGGTCAAGATCCGTTCGGTGCTCGCGTGCCAAGCGAAGTACGGCGTGTGCGCGATGTGCTACGGCCGCAATCTGGCAACCGGCCTCAAAGTCGACATCGGCGAGGCCGTCGGCATCATTGCGGCACAGTCGATCGGTGAACCGGGCACGCAGCTCACGCTGCGCACGTTCCACACCGGCGGCGTCGCGCAGGAAGACATCATCACGGGTCTGCCGCGTGTCGAGGAAATCTTCGAAGCGCGTAAGCCCAAGGGCGAAGCGCCTGTTTCCGAAGTCGCCGGTACGATCAAGTTCGGCGAGGAGAAGGGCAAACGCGTCGTGTTCGTGACGGATGCCGACGGCAACGATCACGAAGTGGACGTGCCGGCGAACACGCACCTCAACGTGGTCGAAGGGCAAGAAGTCAAAGCCGGTCAGCCGGTGACGGAAGGCTCGCTCAACCCACACGACATCCTGCGGATCAGCGGCGAAACCGCGCTGCAGAACTACCTCGTGCAAGAAGTGCAGAAGGTCTACCGCTCGCAGGGCGTGGACATCAACGACAAGCACATCGAAGTGATCTGCCGTTCGATGCTGCGCAAGGTCAAGATCGTCGACGGCGGCGACACGCGGATGCTCCCGGGCCAGCTTATCGAAGCCTCGGTGTTCGCGGAAGAGAACGAGAAGATCAAGGCCGACGGCGGCAAGTTCGCGGAGGGCACCCCGGTGCTGCTCGGCGTGACCAAAGCCTCGCTCGCGACCGAATCGTTCTTGTCGGCGGCGTCGTTCCAGGAGACGACGCGCGTCCTCACCGACGCCGCGATCAAGGGCAAGCACGACCCGCTGCTCGGCCTCAAGGAAAACGTCATCATCGGCAAGCTCATCCCGGCGGGTACGGGCATGTCGCGATACCGCAATCTCACGATCCAGCCGGAAGGCCAGGATCTGGACGACGAGGGCCGCCCGAAGAACGTGTTCCTGGACTTCAACCCCAACGGCGGCGACGACGGCCTGTCAGCGTACAGCGACGTCGTAGCACCGAACGGTCAGGAGATGAATCCGAAGGTGCTCGGCCCGTACGAGCGCCAGCGGATGGCGGACAATGCGGTGCAATACGAAGGCGAGTACGAAGAAGCCGCCCCCGTAGGCGCACCCGGAGTACGCACGCAGTATAAGCCGAAGGGAATCAACCCGGAAGACTTGTAGTCCGCGCGGCGCGCGTCGGAAAAGGAAGGGTCGGGCTAACGCCCGACCCTTTTTGTTTTATTGTCGAAGGGTGCGCCACTATCGGCCAGGTTTGTCGGGCACCGGCTTTGATGTGCGTCGTCCATCGAGGATTTTTGCGCCGTTGACATTCCGTTCTCGTCCGTACTATCATTGTTCTAACATGCGGACAGCACTTCAGCGAGTCGGTAATTCCCAAGGCGTGATCATTCCGAAGCCGATTCTTGCCCAAGTCGGCTTCGAGCGCGAGGTCGATATCGATGTCGAAGACGGCACGATCGTACTTCGAAAGCCGAACCGCCATCCTCGTGAAGGATGGGCCGACGCTAGTCGCGCGCTGGCAGCATCCGGTGATGATGCGCTCGTGTGGCCGGAATTTCCGAACGAAGGCGACGCGGAACTCGTCTGGTGAAGCGCGGAGATATCTGGCTCGCGACTCTCGATCCGACCGTCGGAAGCGAGATCCGCAAAACACGCCCATGTGTGGTCATCTCGCCCCCTGAGATGCACGATCATCTTCGGACCGTCATCGTCGCGCCGATGACGACCGCCGGTCGTCCAACGCCATTCCGGCCGTCGATTACGTTCGGCGGGAAACGAGGTCTGGTCGTGCTCGACCGAATTCGAACACTGGACAAGGCGCGTCTCGTGAAGCGGTTAGGAAAGACCACGCCAAGCACAAGCGCAGCGGTCCTACGCGCCCTTCGAGACGTGTTCGCGGACTAACGACAAAGTCCAAGTACAAGCGCGCTCCTTTTTCAGAAACTCTTCATGATTTGATTCAGAATTGTTTCATTTCCCCGACGTAGTCTTGGTTCTACTGAGGGAGGTTTTTGAAGCATGAACGAGCGACTCGCAATTTTGGCGTTCGCAACCGCCGTCGTGATCGCCGGCTGCGGCGGCGGCGGAAGCACCGGCGGCGGCGGCGCGTCTCTACCCAACCCGAACCCGACCCTGACGACGCAGGGCAATATCCCGGTTGCGCAAACCGTCGGAGCCTCGACGGGCTTCGTGAATCCGGCGAACAACAAGACGCTGTATTTCTTGGACGTCGATACTGCTACGGGAGCGACGTGTACGGGAGCCTGCATCGGAGTTTGGCCGGTCTTGACCCCGACGGCCGGTTCGACAGCCGTCGCCAACATGACGCTGATGACGCGCACGGATGGCACCGGGCAGCAATGGTCGTACGAAGGTAAGCCGCTCTACAACTACACCGGTGACAATGGTCCGGACCAGGCGAACGGCGAAGGCGTGCCGGATTTCGGCGGTCATTGGCACGTAGCACGACCGAATTCCGCAGCGACGCCACCTCCGGGCGGCGGTGGCGGCGGTGGAGGCGGCTGCACGATCTACTGCTGAGACAACTCGCACCTGACTTTTTGGCCGGCCGTCCCGACCCGCGATCTATTCCGCGATGAGCTCTTGCGCGTGCGGATGGCGGACAATGCGGTGCAATACGAAGGCGAATACGAAGAAGCTGCCCCCGTGGGCGCACCCGGCGTACGCACGCAGTACAAGCCGAAGGGAATCAACCCGGAAGACTTGTAGTCCGCGCTCTGCGGAGTAAAAAAGGAAGGGTCGGGCTAACGCCCGACCCTTTTGTCTTATGTCGGCTTATATCACCCTGAGCTTGTCGAAAGGTGCGCCACGATCGCCGAGTCTGCTACTTACCGTTGTTAAAGTAGCTGACGCAGTCGCCTTGGTTCTTGAACGGTCCAGGACTGGCCGTGAACTGATGCCAGCCGCCGTCCTTACAAGAGGCAGCGCTCTCGAAGGTGTAGATTTCATTATCAGTGCCGATGGTGACTCCGACGTTGTCCCATTGTACGGTCCGGAACGCGCTGAAGCCGTCCACCACCACGAAGACGTCGGTGATGGCGTAGCTACCGAACTTGGTTTGCGACGCTGTATATGGATCGTAGAACGTGCCACCCGGAAGCTGTGAATCGTCGACCGTATTCGGAGTGCTGGCTAAGTTGCCGGTGTTGCTCCACACGTTCGGCGGGCATAACGTGAAGTTCGGCGGAGGCCCGAAGTAGAAGTTCGCATTGCCCGTGACAGTTCCGTTCGTGAGCGTTACGACGAACCTGGGCGCGCCATCACCACAGCTTCCAACCGTGAACTGGTAGTCGGAACTGAGGTTCTGAAGCTGACTGTACGTCGCCCCGGCCGGAAACGCAAAATCGACGCCGCCGTATGGGCCGTCGGCGCTGTAGCTCGCTTGCGCCGCGGTCGGCGAGTTGTGGCCCGGATGAACGAGGATCGCGTCCCCGAACAGCGTGTAACTGCCTGCAGCGGCTTTAGAATGCTTCTGCAATGCGCGGGATTGCAT
>JALZBE010000386.1 GCA_030947665.1 Vulcanimicrobiota bacterium
GTGTTCACCGGCGTGGATGCGCGGGCGTTCGTGTCCGGCACCGACATCGGCGAGTTCCGCGCGTTCGCGGGCGCGGACGACGGCATCGCGTACGAAGCGCGGATCGAGACGGTGATCGCCGCGCTCGAAGCGATCCGCGTACCGGTGATCGCCGCGATCGCCGGCGCGTGTACCGGCGGCGGCGTCAGCATCGCCGGAGCGTGCGACCTGCGCATCGGCGCGCCGTCGGCGCGCATCGGCGTACCGATCGCGCGCACGCTGGGCAACTGCCTCTCGCTGCGCAACGTCGCCCGCGTCGCGCAGATCGTCGGGCCGGCCGCTGTCAAAGCGCTGCTGCTGACCGGGAAACTGCTAGATGCGGCGGAGGCGCACGAGGCCGGTTTTCTCAACGAAGTCGTCGACGCTGATGCCAACCTGCACGTGCGCGCCCAAGCGCTCGCAGAGGAGATCGTCGCGCTCGCGCCGCTGACCCTTCGCGCGAGCAAGGAGATGTGCCGCCGGCTGAGCGCCGCGACGGCGCTGCCGCCCGACGACGACCTGATCCGCGCGTGCTACGGCAGCGCGGATTTCCGCGAAGGCGTCACGGCCTTTCTCACCAAAGCGCGCCCGCATTGGACCGGCCGATAGACTCGGCTCACAGCCGCGCGAGCTGCGCACGCGCGTCGTCAGCGTAGAACGGGTGGAACTGCGCGTTGAGGGCGACCGCCTTCTCGAGGCGCCGTTTTGCTTCGGGGCGGTCGCCGAAATGAAGCGCGATGATCCCGGCGTGATATTGGAGCAGCGCGTTCTCGGTATCGAAGCGGAGCGCCGGGCCGATTCGAGTGCGCGCTTCGTCCCAATGGCCGTCCATCGCCGCCGCCCACGCAAGCGTGTCGTCGGTGAAGATGTCGTCGCGCACCGCCAGTTCGCCCTTGGCGATGCGATAGGCGTCGTCCAGACGTTCGCCGTGCTCGGAATAGTAGATGGCGAGCAGCCGGTCGGACACGTGCTGCGCGTTGCCGATGCGCTCGATCGTACGGATCAGATCGTTCGTCTGCGCGGCCCCGGTGACATCGCCGAGCGCACGTTGCGCGTCCGCTTCGTAGCCGAGAACCTCCGGATACGGCACGACTTGCGCCGACGCTTTCGCCGCGTCGAGGCACTCCCGCCATCGATGCACCGAGCACGCCACGCGCGCGATGAGCCGGTTCGCTTCGGAATACGCCGGAAATGTGGCGAGCGCACGCTGCCCGGCCGCCAGAGCACCGTCGTTATCGCCCGCTTCGAAGGCTAACTCGCCCGCTCGAAAGTAATACCACGCGCGCGGCTGCGCGCCGATGGAGTACTGCGCGTTCGCGTACGCGGTCGTCCTTTCGAATCGCTCACGTGCCCGCGCGAGATGTCCCGTGAGCTCGTCGTAGCGCGTCAGCAGCGTATCGAGCGCGAAGGCATCCAGATCCGCGGCCGGGATCCGGTTCAAGCGGTCGATGATGTTCTTCGCGTCGTCGTAACGGCCGAGCTCGAGGTCGATCGATGCCTCCCGGACGAGCATGGCAGGATCTCCGACGTCATATCGCTCGATGTGCCGGGTCACCGTCAGCGCTTCCTTGAAGCGGTGCAGCGCCACGAGCGCCGCAGCGATGTCGACCTCCGCAGCGGCGTTCTTGTACGGTTGCGTGCGATACGACCGCTCCGCCAAACTGAGCGCGCGGACGATGTCGCCGATGTCGCCGCGCTCGCGGTAGCGCTGTAAATATTCCGCTGAAAGCTTGCCCGGGCTGAGCATATCGCCGCGATGTCGCTCGCCGACGGCGCGTTCCCAGAACGCGATCGTCTTGTCGCGGTCGACGTAATCCGCGACGACCGGGGCCGCCGTCGGAAACGCGGCCACGTGAGCGGCGTCGGCCCGGTTGCGGACGTAGAAAGGCCAAACGGCGATCGCTCCGAGAGCGATCGCCGTCATGACCCACATGACCGTCGTTGGTCGAAACCCGGTCATCCCACGGCTAGTGGGGAGGCGAGAGGTACGGGAAAACGCCGATGCTGGCCTGACTCGGCCGCTGCAGGGTCTTCATGTCGGGGCTCTGCTGGCTGAGGCACGGGTTCTCCTGATTGTCCTCAGGTTGCAGTCCGAGCTTGACGAGCGTATTGCCGAAGATGGCGCCGAGATCGATGTTGATCACATCGTCGGCGATATCACGACCGCCGAACTTACCGCCGGTGGCTCCCCCGGTCTCGAAACCGAGGTAGGACGCTTTGTCAGTCGTGTTGCTGAGGTCGGCGGCCATCTCGTTCGGATAGAGAACGCCTTGAAGGGCGGTGCCGAAGTCCGAGCCGCCCTTCGGCGGGCGCAGCAGGTTCACGGTCGCTTTGATCTCGCCCTGGAGCGGATCGGTCGGGGATCCGGCGTAGGGCTGAACCTTGTTCGTGACCTTGTGATTGTTGAAGCTCTCGAGCGCCTCTTTGACGGCTGGACGGCTCAGGAGTTCGATTTGGACGTAAGCTCCGGACGGCGTCGTCGGATTGGTCGGGAGCGGGGTCGCCAACGCGCCGGTTCCGGTGTTGAGTATCGGTACGTTCGTGGCACCGCCGTTGCAGCCCGCGAGCCCTAGACCAAGTGCGCCGAGTGCCGTGATGCCGATGATGAATGTTTTCATGTGCGTTGACTCCCTATGATCCGGTCGACGAGTTGACGGTCGCCCAAACGTGGATGACCGGGCTGGAGAAACCGGTTGTCAGGAGCGCGCGCGGCACTTCGACGACGTAGGTCAGGACGTTGAATCCGCCGCCGATGTCCGCGAGGGCGTTCATCGAAGGATTCGTCCGGCAGTTGTAGCCTAAGCCGGACGCCGTCCCAGCCGGGAAGCCGTTGAACGACGGGTTCCCGGGATTGGCGGTCTTGTCGTAGTCGGGCGCGAACTTGGCCGCGGCGCCGACGTTGTCGCCGTTGGCGAGAGCGTTACCCGGACCGGCGCCCCCGACATACCCATCATTTTCCGAACTGTGCGTCGCGTAATGACGGTCGCCGAGGAACGTGAAGAATCCGAACAGATCGAAGAAGAACGGATCGGCACGCGGTCCGGCGAAAACTTTGACGCCGTTGTTCAACTGGGTCGGCGTGTTGTAGTTGAACGAACCGGCCGGGGCGACGAACGTGTTGCTCGTCGAGACTTGGTTCGGCGCGGCGGGCCCGTACATCGTGATGGTCTGACCCGTGCCGGTGCCCGTAGCACCGAACTGGATCACTTGATCCTCGGCTCCGGCCTTTGCGCCGTGCGAGATCTTGAACTGCCACATCAGCGTCGGGTCGAAGGAGGGTGAAGCGCCGGGGGGCGTGAGCGGCGAGACGTTCATCACGAAGACGACGTTGGCCGAGTTCGATGCGGGGAAGATGTACACGTCCGTGATGTCGGCCGACGTGTTGGCACGCGTGGCGAGATTGTAGGTGTCTTGATGATCTGAACCCCGGACGGGGTTCGCACCAAAAAGTAGCGCGGCTGCTGCGACGCTGGTAACGGTGAGGGAAGCGAGAATCCGACGTGGGATCATGCGGTGGGTCCTCTCGGAATCGAGGAGCGAGGTGTCATGGAACTTCTCCTGAGATGACGGCCGCTGTGAACGGGACGTCGGCGTTGGGGCGGCGCGTACGCACGAAGACGTACGCGAACACGAGAACCAGTGCGGCGACGAGCGTCGCGCTGACGGTGAGATCGCTCACCGGCGAGTGCCATCCGAGGACTTGCGCCAACTGATAAACGGCGACGACGACCGCGAGGATGGTGACCGACGCGATCCAAACGCGCATCAGCGCGGGGAGACGGTCGGAGCGGTACGAGATCAAACGGTGGACGAG
>JALZBE010000053.1 GCA_030947665.1 Vulcanimicrobiota bacterium
GGCCAAAGCGCCGGCGCGTGTGCGCAAGACGAGCGCGCCTGCGGCCGCAGCCCCCAAGGCCAAGAAGGCCGCAGCGGCTGCACCGCCCGCGGCGAAGCAGTCGCCCGCGCCCAAAGCGACGGCGGCGAAGAAAGCGCCCGCGGCCAAGGAATCTGCGGCCAAGCCGGCCGCGGCCGCGAAGAAGGCGGCGTCGAGCACGCGCAAGGCGCCCGCCGCGAAGAAAGCGACGACGGCCCGGAAGAAGCGCTGACCGATTCGACAAGCTCCGGGAAGGCTTGCGATCTTCGTCGACTACGACGGCACGATCACGGACGTCGACACGTTCGATGTCCTCGTCCGGTCGGCCGGCGGTGACGACGCCTGGGGCGAGCTCGAGCGCGAGCTGGCCGCCGGGCGCATCTCGCTGCGCGAGGCGCTGCGGCGCGAGGCGGCGATGGTGCGCCTCTCGCGGCCCGAGGCGCTCGCGTTCCTCGAGTCGCGAGCGAACGTCGATCCGACCTTCGCTGACTTCGTAACGGCCGCGCATGCGCGCGGCGCGTGGGTCGGCGTCGTGTCCGCGGGAATTCGCGCCGTGATCGGCGCGGCGCTGGAGCGCGCGGGCGTCGACGTGCCGGTGTTCGCGAACGACGTCGACTTCGATCCCGCGGGCTGGCGCATGACGTTCATCGACGACTCGATGATGGGCCACGACAAGGCGGCCCGCGTTCGCGCGGCCCGCGCCGCCGGTTCGCGCACGGTCTACGTCGGCGACGGGATCAGCGACTTTGACGGCGCGCTGGAAGCCGAGGTGCGCTTCGCAAAAAAAGATCGCGCCCTCGAGCGGTACTGCCGAGAGCGCGGTGTGGAGTGCACGCCGTTCTCGTCCTTCGACGAAATTCGCGCGGCTCTATTCTCGCCATCGTAGGCGGATCGGCGAAGCCGAACACACTAGCGGATCGTCGCTTGCGCGATGCGGCTATTGATGAAGGCGACTGCCGCGACGAGCTGCGGATCCTGGGTGATGTCGCCGAACCGGACCTTCACGTCCTTGGGGCTGTCGCTCTTGATCTCGGGCTCGATGCCCACGGAGTTGATGTCGCGGCCCTTGGGCGTGAAGTAGCGCGCGGTCGTGATCTTCACCGCCGAGCCGTCGCGCATCGGGAAGATCGACTGCACGACGCCCTTGCCGAACGTCTTCTCGCCGACGAGCGTGCCGACGCCGCTGTCCTGGATGGCGCCGGCGGTGATCTCCGACGCGGACGCGGTGTAGCGGTTGACGAGCACGGCCAGCGGGCGCGGTGCGATGGCGCTGTTGTCCGCGTCGTACTCGGTGTCGACGCCTGCGCGTGACTGCACGCTGACGATCGGGCCGGTGGAGATGAACTTCGACGACACGTCGATCGCGGCGTTGAGATAGCCGCCGCCGTTGCTTCGCAAGTCGAGGACGTACGCTTTCGCGCCTTGCGAGTCGAGCCGCTTGAGCGCGGCCGTCAACTCGGCGGCGGTCGTCTGGCCGAACACGCTCAGGTCGACGTACCCGATCTGGCCGGGCAGCATCTTCGAGGTGACGCTCGGCGCATGAATCGTTTCGCGCGTGATCGTCACCGGCTCGAGCAGCTTGCCGTTGCGCTGAATCGTCAAGCGCACGCGCGTGCCCGGGTTGCCGCGCAGCACGCCGCTGATGATCTTCTGCTCGGCGCCGAGCCGCTTCTGTTCGTCTTTCTCCGTCATCGCGGGCGCGAGCAGGTCCGCGACGGGCTTGCCGTCGACCGCGGTGATCGCGTCTTCGGGCTGCAGGCCGGCCTTGTCGGACGGCCCGTCGAGGATCACGTTCTCGATGTGCAGCGTCTGCGTCTTCTCGTCGGGCGAGTAGGAGATGCCGACGCCGCCGAACGACGTGCCGTCGAGACCTTCGTTGAGCGCCGCATATTCTTTGGGCGAAAGGAACGTCGTGTAGCGGTCCTTCACCGACGCGAGCACGCCGGCGATCGCCGCGTACGTGATCTGCGACGAGGGTGAGATCGACTCGATGGGCGTGAGCTTCGACGCGTACTCGGTGACCGCGGTGGACACTTCGCGGTGCAGCGCTTCGGCGTTGGACTCATCGTCGGCGCTCGCGTGCAGCGGCGGGAGCGACGCGTTGATGTGTTGTTTCTTGAGGTACTCGATCATCGACGAGCGCGCGCCGTCGAGCACGGCCTGCCGGTCGACCTTTTTGTAGAAGTCGGCCGTGAGGCGCACGTAGCTTCCGACGAGCTCTTCGGTCTGCTGCGTGGAAAGCGGCGATGCGGCGGCGGTAGCGGCGGGAACCCGGGCGGTCGCCAGCGCGAGCAGCGCGGCAAGAACGACCGGAGCGATGCGTTTCATGAGGTTTCCTTTTTGTTCGCGATGATCTTCTTGGCTGCGCTGAGCTGTTTGTCGTTGGGGCTGTCGATGAGGCGCGGATCGTCGGCGCGCTGGACGACGATGACGTCGGGCACGATGCCCTTGTGGTGGATGTCGCGCCCTTTGGGGGTGACGTAGCGCGCGGTCGTGATCTTGAGCGCGCCCTTGTCCGGCATGGTGTAGAGACTCTGCACGACGCCCTTGCCGAACGTCTTCTCGCCGACGAGCGTGCCGACGCCGTAGTCTTGCACGGCGCCCGCGGTGATCTCCGACGCGCTGGCCGTGAACTTGTTGACGAGGATCACGAGCGGTTTGGTGTCGATGGTGCGGCCGGTCGCGTTCTTCACCTCGCGGTAACCGGCGCGGTCGATCGTCGACACGATCGTGCCGTTTGCGATAAAGAGGCTGGAAATGTCGACCGCCGCGTCGAGCAGGCCGCCGCCGTTGTTGCGCAGGTCGAGGATGTAGCCGCGCACGTTGTGCTTCTTGCCGTCCTCGAACGCTTGGCGAACTTCGTCAGCCGACGTCGTCCCGAAGTCTTGCAGGCGCACGTACTCGATGTTGTTTTCAACCTTCGCGATCACCGACGGGACGTGGATCTGCCCGCGCGTGATGCGAACGACGACGGGCGTCTCCGCGTCGCGCCGCTTGAGTGTCAGCGTGACCACGCTGCCCACGGGGCCGCGGATCTCGCCTTCGACCGCGTCGATCTTCTGGCCCAGCGTCAGCTTGCCGTCGACCGCCACGATGACGTCGCCCGGGCGCACGCCGGCTTTGATCGCCGGGTTGCCTTCGATCGGGTTGGCGACGATCGCTCCCGTCTTTTGGTCCTGCACGATGAAGACGCCCACGCCGCCGAAGTTACCGCCGCGCAGCTGTTCGTCGAGGCCGTTGATCTCTTGGGGCGACATGTACGTGGTGTACGGATCGCCCAGCCCGCCGAGCATGCCGATGAGCGCGACCTGCGTGTACGTGGCGCGCGGCGCGAGCTTCGCGTAGCGGTTCTGCACGCTGATGAGCGTGCTCTCGAGGATCGCGATGTCGCGCCCGCGTTCGCCGGTCGCGGTGTTGCGCGGAACCTGCGGGTCGGTGACGTTCTTCGCCTTGAGGAACGCCGTGAGCGCCTTGTGCTCGCCCGCGATCAAAAGCTGGTCGGCGACGGGCTTGTAGTACGTGTGCTCGACGCGCTCGTATGCAAGCTCGACGAGCTGGCGCTGCGGGTCGCCGCGCCCGAGCAGCGTCGCGATGTCGAGGCCGACGATGCGCTGCCCCGACCCGAGCACGATCGTGCTGGCATCCGAAGCGGCGGCGGCATGCGCGGCATACGTGGCGCCGCCCAGGGCGGCGACTCCGACGACGAGGGCGGCGGACAACAGACGGGCGCGGGCGGTCAAACGGCGGTCCTTCGGGTGCGAGGGGCGGCGGGTAGTACTTCCTGTTGAACCCCTTCGTGAGCCCCTTTGTTCCATCGTCGCATCGGCCTCTAACCGTCAGGCCTCGGTCTTGGACCCCCCTGGGAGTCGGCAGGAGTTGCCCGGCGCGCCGGCCCCGGTCAGCGCAGGTAGGACATGGGATCGACGGGCCGGCCGTTCACGCGGACGCCGAAGTGGAGGTGGGGACCGGTCGAGTTGCCGGTCGAGCCGGACGCCGCGATCGCCTGGCCGCGCTGCACGTCTTGGCCCACGGCGACGAAGATGTGCGAGAGGTGGCAGTACTGGGTCGCCAGCCGGTCGCCGTGGTCGAGGACCACGATGTTGCCGCAACCGCCGTCGTCCCAGCCCGCCACGATGACGCGGCCCTCGGCCGCGGCGACGACCGTGGTCCCGCTCGAGACGCCGATGTCGATCCCGGCATGCAGCCGGAAGATGTGGCTGACCGGGTTGACGCGCATCCCGAAGACCGACGTGATCGGGCCCGACGCGGGCCACCCGAGCTGACCGGGCGCGTGCTGTTCCGGCCCCACTTCCTGGCCCGCGAGCTGGCGCGCGCGGCGCTCGGCCAAGCGGCGCTGCTCTTCCTCTTCCTGTTTGGCGCGGATCAGCGCTTCGAGCTGGCCCTCCGACGCCGCAGTCTCCTCATCGAGCTCGTTGACCTCGGTCTGGACGTGCCGGCGCTCCTCGTCGGCAGCCGCGAGCAATTGCGTGCGCTGCTTCGCGAGGCCGTCCAGTGCGATCTGTTGCTGGCGCGCTTGCGCTTCCTCGCCGCGCAGCTCCGACTGCGTCCCCAACAGCCCGGTCTCGATCCTGACCACCTTCACCTGATCGGCTTTGCGCGCGCGAATCGTTCCTTCGTTCGCCTTGACCAGAAAACGCACGTCGTTCCAGCGCTCGACGAAGTCGCCGAACGAGCGCGCGCGAAGCAGCACGTCGACGTAGCCGAGATCGCCGTGCTCGTAGGCGTCGACCAGCCGCCGCGCGAGCGCGTCCTGATGGCGCTTGAGGGTGGCTTTCGCAGCGTCGAGCTGGATCCGGTTCCACGCCAATTTTTTCTGCGTCGACGCGATGCGGGCTTGGATGACGCCCATGTGTCCGTTGACCGATGCGATGTTGCGGTTCGTGTCGGCAAGCTCGGACGCAATGGAACCAACCTTCGCCTTGACGACATCGAGCTGCGCCTTCTTCTGATGCCGCTTCGCGTTGACGTCGTGAATGTGCGCCTTCTGCGCCTGAATCTTGTCATCGATATGGCTCTTGCCGTAACCGGCGCTCGGCACGAGCGCCACCGCAACCGCGAGTGCCGCGAAAGCGGCGCGAGCGTGTGGGGACCGCAGCCGCAGGCGAGGACCCCACATCATGCGCGTAGGTGCCTTCCGACGCTGAACCACGATGCGATCAAACCGACCGCGGCGCCCACCGCGAGCAGCTCGAGGCTCAGCGTGAGCTCGTTGACGCGGAACGTCACGAACGCGAGCGTCGAGGCGAGCTTCGGCACGACCTGGTGCTCGGCGAGCGCGAGCACGCCGATCGCGACGCCTGCGCCGAGCAGCCCGGCGAGCATCCCTTCGGCGATGAACGGCATGCGAATGTACATGTTGGTCGCGCCGACGAGCTGCATGATCGCGATCTCGCGGCGGCGCGCGAAGACGGTGAGCCGGATCGTGTTCGCGATGACGATCGCGGCGGAGATCGAGAGCAGGATGATGAGCGCGAGCCCCGCGCGCCCCAGTACCGTGGCCGTCTTGAGCAGCTTCTGCACGGTGTCGGCGGCGTAGTCGGTCTTCGCGACGCGCGGGTCCTTGCCGATCCAGCGCGCGACGTTGGGCACGCTGTCCGGGTCCTTCACACGCACGTGGTACATGTTGGGCAGCGGGTTCGAGGTGAGCAGCGAGGTGTCGAACTCGGGTCCGAGCACGGCCTTCATCCGCTTGAGTCCGTCCTTCTTGCCGACGTAGGTCGCGGACGCGATGCGCGGATCGCTCGCGAACGTGGACGCGAGCCCCTTGGCTTTCGCGTCGTCGACGTCGTCCTTCAAGTAGACGGCGATCTCGATCTGCGACAGCACGCCCGCGCCGAACGTCTGGATCGTGTCGCGCACGAACAAGAACGCGCCGAGCAGCACGATGGTGACCGCGACCGTCCCGATCGCGGTGAACTGCATGCCGGCGTTGCGAGTGAAGTTCGTGAGAACTTCACCCAGGAAGAACCGCAGTCTGCCCAAGTCCACGGAAATAATAGCCTCGTTCGTCGTCGTGCAAGATGCGACCGTGCTCCAGGCGCACGACGCGCCTGCGCATCCGGTCGACGGTCGATTGGTTGTGGGTCGCGACGACGACGGTCGTGCCCTTGAGGTTGATGCGCTGCAGCAGCTCCATGATCTCGGTCGTGTTCGACGGATCGAGATTGCCGGTGGGCTCGTCGCAGAGCAGGATCTTCGGGTTGCCGACCAGCGCCCGCGCGATCGCGGTGCGCTGCTGCTCGCCGCCGGAGAGCTCCGACGGAAACATGCGGCTCTTGTGCGAGAGCCCGACGAGGTCGAGCGCGCGCGGCACCATCCGCATCACGTCGCGCGTGCGCGTGCCGGTGACCTGGAGCGCGAACGCGACGTTCTCCCACACCGTCTTGTGCGAGAGCAGCTTGAAGTCTTGGAAGACGACGCCGATGTTGCGGCGCAGCTTCGGCACGCGCCCGCGGCGCAGCGTGTCGACGCGGATCCCGTCGACGACGACTTCGCCGCGCGTCGGCACTTCTTCGCGGTACAGCAGTTTGAGCAGCGACGACTTTCCGGTGCCCGAGTGGCCGACCAAAAAGACGAAGGTGCCCTTCTCGATCTCGAGATCGACGTCGTCCAGCGCCCGCGTCCCATTCGGGTACGTGAGCGAAACGCCGCGGAGTCTGATCATGCTTACTTGGGCGCTCCGGCGTCGGGTTGAAACAGGTATTGGGCGGGGCTTGGCTCATACCTCCGGCAGGCTATGAACTTCGATCTCACCGACGAGCAAAAGGCGATCCAATCACTGTGCCGCGAGTTCGCGCGCGACGAGGTCGCACCGCAAGCGGAGCACAACGACCGCGAGGAACGGTTCCCGTACGAGCTGGTTCGCAAGATGGCGGAGCTCGGTTTGATGGGCTTGCCTTTCCCGGAGAAGTACGGCGGTGCGGGCGCCGACACCGTGAGCTATGCGCTCGCCGTCATGGAGATCAGCCGTGCGGACGCATCCACCGGGATAACGCTCGCGGCGCACGTCTCGCTGGGCGCGTCGCCCATCTTTCTGTTCGGCACCGAAAAACAGAAGGAAGAGTACCTCGTCCCCCTGGCAAGGGGCGAAAAGCTGTGGGGTTTCGGGCTCACTGAGCCCAACGCCGGGAGCGACGCCGGCGCAACGCAGACCCGGGCCGAGCTACGGGACGGCAAGTGGGTGATCAACGGAACCAAGGCCTTCATCACCAACAGCGGGACCGACATCACGGCCGGCACCACGATCACCGCCGTCACCGGGCGCGACGCCAAGAACCGGGCCGAGATTTCGAACATCATCGTGCCGCAGGATACGCCCGGTTTCGGCCGCGCGAAGAAGTACCGCAAGATGGGGTGGCGGGCGTCGGATACGCGGGAGCTGTCCTTCGTCGACGCCGCGGTTCCCGAAGAGAACCTGCTCGGGCCGCGCGGGAACGGGCTCAAGCAGTTCCTCACGATCCTCGACGGCGGGCGCATCTCGGTTGCCGCGCTCTCGGTGGGCGTCGCGATGGGCGCCTACGACGAGGCCCTCAAGTACGCCAAGGAGCGCCACCAGTTCGGCAAGGCGATCTCGAAGTTCCAGGCGATCCAGTTCAAGCTGGCCGACATGGTCATGGAGATCGAGCACGCCAAGCTGATGGTCCTCAAGGCGGCGTGGGAGAAGGACGCCGGGCGCGCCTTCGAGCTCAGCGCCTCGCTCGCCAAGCTGTACTCGGGCGAGGTGTCGCGCCGGGTCGTCAACGAGGCGCTCCAGATTCACGGCGGTTACGGCTTCATGGACGAGTACCCGATCTCGCGGATGTACCGTGATCAGAAGATCAACGAAATCGGCGAGGGCACCAACGAGATCCAGCGCTTGGTGATCGCCCGCCAAATAGGCCTATAGAGGTTCGTCGGGGCGAACCGAAGCACGAGGTTCCGCCTGAGATCGTGGTCTAGTGATCGCGCGGCAGATCGGTCTATAGCGGCTCGGCGGGCGCGCGTTTGGAGATTCCTCAGACTTTTCGGGCAAAGAGATCGTTCATGCGTACATTCGCCGCCACGGCGGTCGTCGTGCTCGTCATCGCCGCCCTCGTCACCGTCGTCGGGATCCGCCGCGTCTCGGCGCACCTCGAGCACGGCGCGCCCGCGCCGGAGTTCTCGCTGCAAGCCGCCCAGGGCGGCGACGTCGCCACGGTCGATCTCAAGGCGGCGCTGGCGAAGGGGCCGGTCGTGCTCTACTTCTTTCCGAAGTCGTTCACGTCGGGCTGCACTACCGAGGCGCACCTGTTCTCCGAGCACATCGGCGACTTCAAGAAGCTCGGCGCGACCGTCATCGGCGTGAGCGGCGACGACATCGAGACGCAGAAGAAGTTCTCGACCCAGGAGTGCCGCTCGGCGTTCCTGGTGGCATCCGACCCCGGGCTCAAGGTGGCCAAGCAATACGACGCGCAGCTCGCCGACAAGTACGCGAACCGGACCTCGTACGTGATCGCGAAAGACGGGACGATCGCGTACGCCTACACGAACCTCGACGCCTCAAAGCACGTCGAGAACACGCTCGACGCCCTGAAGACCCTGGCCGCCGCGCGCAAGTGAGGTCCGGCGGGTACTAGCCCTTCGTGGAGATCGGCTGGCCCCGCGAACTGTTCTTGATCCGGCATGCGGAGAGCGCCGGCAACGTCGCCCGCGAGCTCGCGCTCGCGAGCAATGCGCTGGTGATCGACATCGACCACCGCGACTGTGACGTGCCGCTCTCGCCGCTGGGCGAACGGCAGGCTGCCGCGCTGGGCCGGTGGTGCGCACGCCACATCGACCCGGTCGACGCGGTGCTGTCGTCGCCGTACGTCCGGGCACGGCAGACGTCGGCGCTCGCGCTGCGCGAGGCCGGCTGGCACGACATCCCGATCGTGGCCGACGAGCGGTTGCGCGAAAAAGAGTTCGGGATGCTGGACCGGCTGACGCGCGAAGGGATCGAGCACCGCTTCCCCGAGCAGGCCGAGATGCGCCGCGTGCTCGGGAAGTTCTACTACCGCCCGCCCGGCGGCGAGAGCTGGACCGACGTGATCCTGCGCCTGCGCAGCGTGATCGACACGCTGACGCGCGAGTACAACAACTGCCGCGTCGCCGTGGTGTCGCACCAAGTGATCGTGCTGTGCTTTCGTTACCTGTTCGAGGGCTTGGACGAGGAGCAGATCCTCGCGATCGACGCGGCCGGCGACGTCGCGAACTGCTCGGTGACGACGTATCGCTACGACGACGCGGAAAAGAAGCTCACCCTGCGGTCGTACAACGTCGTCGCGCCGATGGAAGAAGCCGGCGAGCCGGTAACGCGCGAGCCGGACACCCCCGTTGCCCGCAAGTAAGTCGATCGACGCCGCGCTGCTGCGCGAGTGGCCGCTGCTGCTGCCGGAGGGCGGCGACAAGAACGCGCGCGGCAGCATTTTCGTCGTCGCCGGAGCGCCGCAGATGCCGGGCGCCGCGGTGCTGTGCGCCACCGCGACGCTGCGCGCGGGCGCCGGCAAACTGCAGATCGGTACGTGCGCGTCCGTCGCAGCGCATGTCGCGACCGCGGTGCCGGAGTCGCTGGTCGTCGCGCTCGAAGAAACGCCGTCGGGTGCGATCGCGCTCGCGAGCGCCGCGACGATCGTCGAGCGCGCGAACAAGGCCGACGCGCTGGTGATCGGGCCGGGCTTAGTCGACGAGCGCGCGTCCGCGCGGCTGATCGCGGCGGTCGCGCGCGATCTCGGCGTGCCTGCGG
>JALZBE010000387.1 GCA_030947665.1 Vulcanimicrobiota bacterium
CCGCGGCCGCCGCTTCAACGAGCGCAGCGCGGCTAGAGACGTTCGGGATCCCGCCCAGCGCGAGCACGCGCGCAAGCCGCCCCGGTGCCGCGTCGAACAGCAGCCGCACGGGCTTGTCCGTAGCGGGCCGCAGGGCTGCCAACTCGTCCTCGTCGCTGACGACGTACGACTCGACGACCGCGTCGAGCTCCCGCGCCAGCAGCCGCGCGCCCCAGCCGTAGCCGTCGTGCTTCACGACCGCCGCCACCGGCGCGCCGAGCGCGGCGAACGCGGCAACGTTGGCGCGCAAGGCGGCGCTGTCGAGCGTGATCTCGGGGCGCACTAGCGCAGGGTCGTCGACGCGACCGGCTCGCCCGACGGCGAGACGACCTCGACCCGTCCGCCCGAGCGATACGCCGCGTTCGGCACGACCCAAATCGTGTAGGTTCGGTATTCCTTGGCGGCCGGCTCGCCGCCGTCGAGCGGCGCGCGCTCGAACGCGACGATGCGGATGCGGTCGGTATTGGCGCGGATCGCCTCGATGATCTGCGTCCAGCCCGTTTCCTTGTGCGGCCCCATCAGCAGCACGACGGCGAACTCGTGCCGGAAGTCGACCGGACCGGCGACCCCGAGCGACTCGAGCGCCCGCCGGTCGCGTACGACGGTGATCTCGCGCCCGCCCGTGACGGGGGTCGTCCCGGACCTCTGATAGTTGACCCGCACCTCGCGGCAGCCGGCAAGGACGACGGCCATCAGGAGGGCGGCGAGGACTCGCCGCATCGGCGTCGGTCGTTCGACGGGTCGCTCCGAGGATACCCTGCCCTGACGAAGGAACTCGTAATGTCCCCATGTTGATGCTTCTGCCGATCGTCGTCGCGCTCGTCGCCGGCGATCCCGCCCCCGCGGCGAGCAGTACGCCGCGCCCCACGCCGCTCACGGAGATCGGCCGCGTTCGAGCGCTGCCGGCATGCGTGCCGATCGTCGCGCATGCCAACGGCGCGATCACGCAAGCGCTCGACAACGATCGCACCCTCGCGGTGCTGACGACGAACCTGCACAACACCGACTTCGACAAGCTCAACTTCATGCAGCGCAAGAACGCGATCGACGCGCTGATGAAACATGCCGAGGTGATGCGCATCGCGTCGTCGGCCGGCGACGTCGAAGTGAAAAAGCTGCGCGAGTACGCCGTGAACTCGCCCGATCCCAAGCGCAAGGAAGAGCTCAAGACGTTCGCCGACGCGCTCGGCGGCGCGCTGTACCGCCAGAAGAAAGCCGCGGTCGAATTGATGCGCGACGTCAGCATCTTGCAGGGCCGCGAGGACGCCGCCGAAGCGCGCCGCATCATGCACGCGAACAACCCCGTCCCGCCGTACGCTGCCGCGCAGGCGGCGGCGAACACGCCGTCGATCCTGCCCGGCGTCCCCGACAGCTACAACAAGCAGTTCAAGGGCATCGGCGACGTGCTCGACGACCTCACCAGAGGGATTCAGCTGGACGAAGGGACCGCCGCCGATCACAGCATCGCGGCGACCTCCGGCTGTTGACGACCTGAGTCGTTTCACCCCGCGGCCCCGCGCGGTACCCTACGTCTGATGTTCCGCGCCTTTTCGCTGTCGGCTGTCGTGGCGGCGCTGCTCGTCGCCGTGCTGGGCAGCTGGGTGCGCATCAACGGCGCCGGGATGACGTGTCCCGACTGGCCGCTGTGCCACGGCCAGCTGATCCCGCCGCTCGCCGGCGGCGTCGTGCTGGAGTGGTCGCACCGGCTGTTCGCTTTCCTGGACGGCTTTCTCGTGATCGGCGCGCTGTGGACGGGCTGGCGCGCGCGCAAGACGATCGCGGGCGTCACGCCGGTCCTCGCCTTCATCGGCGGCGTGTTCGTGCTGCAGGTGGCGCTCGGCGGGCTGACCGTCGCGCTCTCGAACAGCCCATGGTCGGTTGTCGTCCACTGGGGCACCGCGATGCTGTTCCTGGCCGGCTTGACCGCGCTCGCCATCCTCGCCGTGGCGCAACCGACGACGCTGCGCATCCGGCACTCCGTCGCAGGCGGCGTGCTGACGGCGTGCGCCGTGCTCGCTTTCGCCGCGATGCTCGCGGGCTCGTACGTCAGCTCCAGCGGTGCAGGCCTCGCCTGCGCGACGCTGCCCGCGTGCGACGGCGGCTCGTGGACGGGCTCGTTCCCCGCGCAATTCGCGCAGATGGTGCACAGGCTGCTCGGCGCCGCGTTCTTGGCGCTCGCGACGATCGCGGCGTACGGCGCGGCGCTCGGGGCCACGCCGCGCGTGCGCGTCGCGGTATTGTTCGCCTACGCGCTCGTCGTGCTGCAAGTCATGCTCGGCTTCGCGAACGTCGCGTGGTCGCTGCCGACGCTCTTGCGGGAAGCGCACGCGGCCAACGCGGTCGCGACGTTCCTCGCGTTCACCGCGGCGCTCGTATTCGCCGCGATCGACGGCACGACCGCGGTGACGCGCCCGGCGTTCGGCGCGCTCGTGCGCACGACCGGCCGCGTGCTCAACGACTACTACGAGCTCGCCAAGCCGCGCATCATCTACCTGCTGCTCGTCACCACGCTAGCCGCGATGATGATGGCGGCGCGCGGCATCCCGCCGCTGCCGCTGGTGCTGTGGACGCTGCTCGGCGGCGCGCTCTCCGCGGCGTCCGCCGGTGCCCTGAACTGCGTGTGGGACCGCGACATCGACCGTCTCATGACGCGCACGAACCAGCGGCCCGTCGCGCGCGGCGCGATCTCCGCGCGCAACGCGATGGTGTTCGCCGCGGTCGCGCAGCTCGCGGGGTTCGCGCTCTTGTACGCGCTGGTGAACCCGCTCGCGGCGTGGCTGTCGCTCGCCGGCAACGCGTACTACGTCGGAATCTACACGATGTGGCTCAAGCGCATGACGCCGCTGAACATCGTGATCGGCGGTGCCGCGGGCGCCGTGCCGCCGCTGGTCGGCTGGGCCGCGGTCACGGGGCATCTCGGTTCGCCCGCGTTCGCGCTGTTCGCGGTGATCTTCTTGTGGACGCCGCCGCACTTCTGGGCGCTTTCGCTGATGACGAACGTCGACTACGAAAAAGCGGGCATCCCGATGCTGCCCAACGTCAAGGGCATCCCGCGCACGAAGCGCGAGATCATGGTGTACTCGCTGGTGCTGGTCGCCGTGTCGCTCGCGTTCTTCCCGCTGCACGTGCTGGGGCCGTGCTACGGCGGCTGCGCGCTCATCCTCGGTGCGGTGTTCTTGTGGGACGCGTGGAAAGTCGGCGGCGTGTCGACGCAGCGCTACGCGCGCGCGCTGTTCAAATACTCGCTGCTCTATCTCGCATTGATGTGCGCGGCGATGGTGCTCGATCGCGTGATCCCGCTGCCGCACCCGCTCTGAGCCGCGCATGACCGCCGTGGCGGAGGTCGCCGGCCACCGCATCGACCGCAGCGTCGTGCCGCTGCTCGTCACGCTCGGGCTCGGCGTATTCGCGGGCGCGCTCGACCTCGGCGTCCTGTCGCCCGCGCTGCCCGCGCTCGGCGCGGCGTTCGGCGTCGGCCCGCGCGATCTCGCGTGGGTGTTCACGCTCTATTTGCTCGCGAACGTCGTGTCGATTCCGATCGCGACGAAGCTCGCCGACCGCTACGGCCGGCGGCCGGTCTACATCGCGTGCGTCACCGTGTTCGCGCTGGGCAGCGTGCTCGCGATCGCGGCGCCGACGTTCGCAATCTTCTTGCTCGCGCGCGCGATCCAGGCCACCGGCGCGGGCGGGATATTCCCCGTCGCGACGGCCGCCATCGGCGACCGCGTCCCCGCCGAACGGCGCGGCACCGCGCTCGGTCTCGT
>JALZBE010000388.1 GCA_030947665.1 Vulcanimicrobiota bacterium
GCGATCGGCGGCTCGCTGCAGCCGCCGTTCGAGCAGCACCAGGCCGCGCTCGACGCGCTCAAGCTGGACGTCGCGACGGCGTACTCGCACATCAACGCGGTGCTCGGGCCGGACTTCGCCACGACGCTGGGGATTCGCAAGCTCGACGTTCCGGCAAACGCGATTATCGTCATGCCGTCCCCGTCGCCGTCGCCCTGAGCGCGAGCGTGGAGCCGCGCAAGCCGTACGACATCGACTCGCTGACCGACGTCGCGCTGCGCGTGTTCGCGGAGCGCGGATACGACGGCGCGTCGATGGACGACGTCGCGCGCGCGGCGGGGATCACGAAGGCATCGATCTACCACCACGTCAGCGGGAAGGAAGCGCTGCTCGAGCGCGGCTTGGGGCGCGCGCTCGACGCGCTGTTCGCCATCCTCGACGAACCGGTGGCGCGCGAGGAGTCCGATGGACGCAAGGGCCGCGCGATCGACCGGCTGCGCCACATCATCGGGCGTGTCGCGGAGACGACGATGCAGCTGCTGCCGGAGCTCACGGTACTCTTTCGCATCCACGGCGCGTCCAAGAGCGAGCGGAACGCGGTCGAGCGGCGGCGCGCGTTCGACCGGCTGGTGACCGACATCATCGCGCAGGCGCAGCGCGACGGCGACGTGCGGGGCGACCTCGAGCCGCGGCTCGTCGCGCGCCTGATCTTCGGGATGTCGAACTCGGTGGTCGAGTGGTACCGCCGCGGCTCCCTGTCGCGCGAAGCGATCGCCGCCGCCGTGACCGCGATCGCATTCGACGGCATCACCGCAGGTGACTCCGTCACGGCACGCTGAGGGCTACTCGCCGCGCGTGCGCTCGAGCAGCGACGCGATCTGCTGTTCGAGCGCGCTGACGCGCAGCACGATACCGTCCGCGCCGGCCTGCGCCTCGGCGTCGTCGGCGACGCCGTTGGCGAGATACCAAGCGTCGGTGCCGAGCTCTTTGGCGAGGCGCAAGCCGATGACGAAGCTAGCCATCTTGGTTTGGCCGCTCTCCATCTGGCGGATCGCGCCTTCGGTGACGCCGACGCGGTGCGCGAGGTGCGCGCAGCTCACCGCGCGCGCGATGCGCAGCCGCCGCAGCCGTTCGCCGAAGCTCTCCATCCGAACCCGCCTCGCCTCCGCCGCGACCGCGCTCATGGCCGTCCGGACGGGTCGGCCGGGCGCAGCGTGCCCGCGGCGCGGTAGCCCCGCACGTCGTACCGCGCGAGGATCCACGGCCGCAGCATGGCACGGTCCTCGCGTTCCAGGCGCTCGATCAGGCGCTGGACCTCGTGCAGGTTAGCCGGCTCGGGGCCGTGGTCTTCGGGGCGGAATCGGCGTCGTGCATTCATGGGACGCCGGCTCTTCGACGAAAGGACTATCGAACACCTGTTCGATTTTAGTCTTTTTGTACCCGCGCGGCGACCCGTCCTCCGACGGGGTACGGTGGCGTAGATGGGCGAGGAGCGGCGCGAACTCTGCGTGATCGGCGCGGGGACGGCGGGTTTTACGGCGGCTGAGGCCGCCCGGGCGGCGGGCCGCGATTTCGTCCTCGTCACGGGCACCGAGGAGCTGGGGGGGACGTGCATCCTGCGGGGCTGCATGCCGGCCAAGGCCATCCTTGCCGCCTCGCAGATCGAGGGCGAGGTGCGCAAGGCGCACGACGTCGGCGTGGACATCGCCGCAGTCAAGATGGACCTGCCGGCGATCATCCGCCGCAAGCGCGCGCTGGTGGACTACTTCGCCGAAGACCGCGTGCACGATCTGGCGGAGTATCCGCTCGTGCGCGGCGACGCGCGCTTCGTTGCGCCGGATACGATCGTCGTCGGCGAGCGCCGCATCACCGCCGAGCGGTTCGTCGTGGCGACCGGCTCCGCCGTGGTCCCGCCGCGGATCGACGGGCTCGACGGCGTGCCGACGATGACGAGCACCGACGTGCTCGAGCTGACGCACGCACCGCGCAGCATCGCCATCCTCGGCGGCGGCCCGATCGGCTGCGCGTTCGCGCAGTTCTTCGCGCGGCTCCATGCGCGCGTGACGCTGTTTCAAGATTCGCCCGAGCTGCTGCGCAACGACGATCCCGACGTCGGAACGGCGGTGCGCGCGGCGCTCGAACGCGACGGCGTCGAGGTGGTGCTCGACGCGGACGTGCGACGGGCAGCGCGCGACGGCGACGAGACGGTGCTGTTCGCCGACACGGCGCGCGGCGCGCACGGCGCGCGCTGCGAGTTCGTGCTGCTGGCGACCAATCGGCGGCCGCGCGTGGACGGGCTCGATCTCGCCGCCGGCGGGATCGACGGCGACGCCGCGCGCGGCATCGTCACCGACGCGACGCTGCGCAGCATCTCGAACCCGCGCGTCTACGCCGCCGGCGACGTGCTCGCGCGCCGCTCGCTGGTGCACTCCGCCGCATACGCCGGACGGCTCGCGACAACCAACGCGTTCGCGGCCGAACCGGTCGCGGCGGATTGGCGGCGCTGGGAGTCGCACGCGCTCTACACGCAGCCGCAGGTCGCCGTCGCCGGCCGCACCGAGCGCCAGTGCCGCGCCGACGGCATCGACGTGCGCGTCGCGACGGTGCCCGCCAGCGAGGTCGGCAAGGCGCTCGTGTCCGAGCAAACCGAAGGCTTCGTGAAGATGCTCGCCCGGCGCGACGACGACCGCGTCGTCGGCATCGCGATCGTCACCGACGACGCGATCGACCTCGCCGGCGAAGCGATCGCGCTGATCGACCGCGGCGCGACGGCGCGCGAGATCGCCGACATGCCGCACCTGCACCCCACCATGAGCGAGCTGCTGGCTCGCGTCGCGGAGAAGCTCTGCTAGCTGCCCGACCGGAAACCGGCCTCAAGTGCTCGTTCGCGCTGCCGATACCATTAGCGAGCGAGCGGCCGTGACAGACGGGCGTTCGTTTCATACGGGTGTCGAGGTCAGGTAGGAAAGCAATGAGTTTCGGAGTTTTGACGGACGCGGACAAGAGCACGCTCAAGCAGCAGATCACCGCGGCCATCGCCGCGCACCACGCCTGGATGGGGCGGCTGCGCACCGCGGCGGAATACGGCCGCAGCAGCGTCGACGTGGCGACGACGCAGAGAGAAGACGCTTGCCCGATCGGGATTTGGCTGACGCGCGACATCTCGCCGTCGCTCAAGGCCCGGCCGCTGTACGCGCGCTCGCGCACGCTCCACGCGCAGTTTCACCGGGAAGCCGCGCGCGTGCTGACGCTCGCCCTCGCCAAAGATCCGCGCGCGAAGAGCGAGTTGGCCGAAGGCGGCGCCTTCGCGTCGGTCGCCGGTGATTTGCGCCACACGCTCTACGACTGGCTCGGCGAAGTCGGCTGACGCTCCTTCCGGTGCGTTCGAGCGGCGGAGATTGATCCCGGGCCGATTCCCGGGTATACTCCTTCCCTGACCGACCATTCGGTAGGGAAGGACCACACAGCCCCATGGCCTTGATTGCGCAGCACCAGAACGAGCTCGTCATCCCGTCCGGCGGCCTCACGCCGTTCCCGGAGGTGCCGCAGCCCAACATCTTCCCGATGGAGTGGCGCGTCGAGACGCCCAAGCTTGCGGAGCTCTACGAGCGCGCCAAGCGGCACGTGTGGAACCCGTCGGACTTTCCGTGGGACACGCTGCGCGCCGAGGACTTCACCGAAGAGCAGCGGCTCGGGATCATGTACTGGTACGCGGTGCTCGCGAACTTCGACGGCTCGGGGCCGGCCGTGTTCGCGAAGGCGACGATCCACGCGTTCGAGACGCACCAAGAAGATCCGATCCGCAAGTGTTTCTTTTCG
>JALZBE010000389.1 GCA_030947665.1 Vulcanimicrobiota bacterium
TAATGACCTGCACCGGTGCGGTGAGCGCGACGACACGTCCGTCACCGGCCGCCTCGGCGGTCGGGTGGAGGGATGCGACGAGCGCCGGATCGGGGGCGGGAGACGCGGGCGCCGCGAGCGCGTCGAGCGCGTTGCGGACGATGGAGTCCGTGGTCGGGGGCGGATTCGCTTTCGCCGTTGCGGCGTCCAAGCTGGTTCCTGCGATCGTTCGGATCGGTTGCCCCTGGTCTCCGTTCGTCACCCCCGTCGCGAGCTCGGCGATCCGCCGCAGCTGTGAGACGAGGGCTGACGCCCTCTCGGCGTTGCTGCCCGGTGGCCCGGTCCCGATGGACTGGAGCGCCTGCGTGAACGCCTGGGTCAGTCGTTGCAGCGCCGCCTGCGGCGGGATGCCGAGCTGAGCCGCGACCGAGGTCGCGAGCGAGCTCGCCAATCGTGCGACGATGTCGCCGAGTGCGATGCCCCGGTCGAGCAAGTCTTTGACCGCCTGCGCGAGCTTCGCGTCGACGCCCTTGGGCAAGCTCGGGGTTACCGGCACCGTTGCAGTCAGTGCCGCGGCTTCGATCTTCGCGCCGCTGAACAGCGCGCCGAAAGAATCGCCGAGCACGGCCGTCTTCGCGGCCGATCCGACTGCGAGCTTCGTGCCCGCGGTTGCCGGTGGGGAGATAGGAATCGAGAGAGGATTCAGAATGTCACCTCCTTTCTCTACGGTTTATCGGCCCGCGCCCGGCGGGACCTGAGCGACGGCTCGGCTGATCCGCGCCGCCGCGCTCACGGGGAGGGCGTTCAGGATCGCGCCGGCGCTGTCGGCGTCCATCTGCGCGAGCACGCGCGTGACGGCGTCGTCGGGCATGCGCTGGACGATCGCGGCGGCTTTTTCGGGCTCCATGGCGGCCCACGTGGCGGCCAGGCGCCGCGCATCGGCGCTCGCGCTCGTCGCGGCGCTGCCGGATGCGGCGATCCCGAGCGCCGGGGCGGCGGTCGCGCGCGGCGCGGGGGCCAGCGTCTCATGCGGCTGGTTCGCGAGCGCGGTGAGCTGCTGCTGGAGCTGCTGCGTGCGGTCCTCCGCGTCGGCCTTCGCCTGGCGTTGCCGTTCGAGCTGCGCGTCGAGGTCGCGGATCTGGCGGTTGCGGTCGGTGATCGTCTGCTGCTGTCCGGCGAACGTCAGCGGCCGCACGATCACGCCGCCCGTGGTCGAGGTCGCGGACCACACCGGGCGGAGCGGACCGTTCGCGATCATGCGCTGCGACGGCGGCCACGTGAACGCGGCCACGATCACGGCGAGCGCGCCGAGCGGGACCAGAACGCGCGCGGGGTGCGGGTGCGGCTTGCGATGACGGGTGACGATCACGGCGTGAGTCCTTCGAACGGGTGCGCGCGGTCGAACAGCCGCGCGTTCTGGTCGTCGAGCTCGCGCTGGTCGGCGAGCGCGACGTCGAGCTGGAACGCCTCGCGGCGGCGCTCCTTGAGCGTCTCGAGCACCTTGCGGTCGCGCGACGCGTCGACGAGGCGCAGCCGCGCCAGCTCGGTCTCCGCCAAGCACGCGTCGACGCGCTGCTGCGCGGCGACGATCGCGCGGTCGAGGTAGTCGAGGTGCGTGTACGACGAGCGCAGCGTCTCGGCGTCGAAGTGCGCGTGCTCGCGCATCAGCCGCACCCGCAAGCCGTCGCGCCGCTCCACGATGTCGTCGTACATGCGCTGCGCGGCGAGCTGCCGCGCGAGCGCGCGCGCATGATCGCCGGCACGCTCCTGCTCGACACGTGCGCGCTGTCCGAGCACGGGATCAAGCCTGAACTTGAATTTCATGCTAATCCCCCGAGGGCGCGCTGCGCGTCGTCGAACGTCGCGCCGTCGTAGATGCCTTGGCGTAGGAAGCCGCGGACCGCGTCGATGCGCGCGAGCGCGTGGTCGACGCGTGGGTTCGAGCCCGGGACGTACGCGCCGATGTTGACGAGGTCTTCGGCGTCCTTATACGTCGCCAGGACGTCGCGCACGGCCGACGCCGATTTTAGGTGCGAGCTGGTCACGACGTCGGGCATTACGCGGCTGACCGACGCGAGCACGTCGACCGCAGGATAGTGGTTCGCCGCCGCGAGCTTGCGCGAGAGTACGATGTGGCCGTCGAGGATCGAGCGGACGGCGTCGGCGACGGGCTCGTTCATGTCGTCGCCGTCCACGAGCACGGTGTAGAGTGCCGTGATCGTACCGCGCTCGGACGTGCCCGTGCGCTCGAGCAGCTTCGGCAGCAGCGCGAAGACCGACGGCGTGTAGCCGCGCGTCGTGGTGGGCTCGCCGATCGCAAGGCCGACCTCGCGCTGCGCCATCGCGAAGCGCGTGACGCTGTCCATCATCAGCATCACGTCGAGGCCTTGGTCGCGGAAGAACTCCGCGATGCGGGTGGCGACGAAGGCGGCCTTGATCCGAACCAACGCCGGTTGGTCCGACGTCGCGACGATCACGACGGAGCGCTTGAGCCCGGCCTCGCCGAGATCGCGCTCGAGAAAATCGCGAACTTCCTTGCCGCGCTCGCCGACGAGCGCGATCACGTTGACGTCGGCCGCGGTGTTGCGCGCGATCATCCCGAGCACCGTCGATTTGCCGACGCCGGAGCCCGCGAAGATGCCGGCGCGCTGGCCTTTGCCCACGGTGAGGAGCCCGTCGATCACGCGCACGCCGACGCCGAGTGGTTCGGTGACGCGGCGGCGGTGCAACGCGCTGGGCGGCGTGCCGCCGACCTCCGCGCGCTTCGCCTGCACGATGGGGCCGAGCCCGTCGATGGGGCGCCCGAGCCCGTCGAGCACGCGGCCCAGCAGCGCGTCGGACAGGCCGATCTGCAGCGGCTTGCCCAGCGCGACCACGTCGGAGCCGGCGGCGATCCCGCCCAGCTCGCCCAGCGGCATCAACAACACTTTGGCGTCGCGAAAACCGACCGCTTCGGCGAGCACCGGCTTTGCCGTGCGCTTGTACGCGATCGACGCGGTCTCACCGATCGCCATCGGCGGCCCGTTCGACTCGATCACGGTGCCGATCACCTGGCTCACCTTGCCGTTGGTGCGGATCAGGTCGACGTCGTTGAGCTCGTCCAGATAGCGCGTGCCGTCGAAACCACGCGCGGACTTCACGGCGGTCACGACGCGCGGGCCGCGGCTAGGTCCGCTTTGAGCCGAGATTCGGCGGGCGCGGGCTCGACGATCACGTCGTCCTCGATGTGGAGGATCTTGCGCGCTTCGTCGAGCTGCGTGCTGACGCGCGCGTCGATCGTGCCCGCTTCGGTTTCGACGACCACGCCGCCGCGGTCGACGCGTTTGTCTTCGAGCAGCCGCAGGTTGCGGATGTCACCGAGCGCGACCAGCTCGTCGCGGTGCTCGCGCATGCGCTCCAGATCGGCGGGGTTGACACGCACGGTCACGCTGTCGCGTTCGATCAAGCGCGCGATCGCGGTCTTCGCCATCTCGACGACGACGCCGCGGTCCAGCGCGACCTGCTGATGCAGCACGCGTTCCGCGATCCCGATCGCCAGGCGCACGAGCTCGGGCTCCGCCTCTTCGATCAGCTTGTGCCGTTCGACGCGCGCCATCTCGAGCAAGCCGCGCATCGTGACCAGCATGTCGTTCATCTCGGCGTCGGCGGCCTCGCGCCCGGCATGAAAACCTTCATCGTGGCCGCGGCGTCGCGCGTCCTGCGCGATCGCGTCCGCGCGCGCGGCGGCATCCTCGATTAGCGCGCGCGCGCGGTCGTGCGCGTCGGCGAGCAGCGACTCGGCGCCCAGCGCCGCCTCATCGAGCACCGCCTGGGCT
>JALZBE010000390.1 GCA_030947665.1 Vulcanimicrobiota bacterium
CGGTGCCGGATCACATCGACGAGGAAGTCGCTCAGCTCAAGCTCGCGGCATTCGGCATCGAGATCGACACCCCGACGGCCGAGCAAGTGAAGTACATGGCGTCGTGGAGTGAAGGGACGTAACTGATGCTGGTAGCGACGTACGACAGCACTCTCGCGACGGCTGCGCAGGCGCCACGTGTGGCGCACGTTCCTCGTCGCATCACGAAGGGACGCGACTAATGGCGTACCGCCGTCTGTTCACCTCGGAATCGGTGACCGAGGGGCATCCCGATAAGCTCGCCGATCAGATCTCCGACGCCGTGCTCGACGCGATCCTGGCGAAGGATCCGCAGGGCCGCGTCGCGTGCGAGACGTTCGCAATCACCGGTCAGATCCACATCGCGGGCGAGATCTCGACGACCACGTACGTCGACATCCCGCGCATCGTGCGCGACACGATCCGCGAAGTCGGCTACGACCGCTCGGCGATCGGCTTCGACTACGAAACCTGCGGCGTCTCCGTGTCGGTCGACGAGCAGTCGCCCGACATCGCGATGGGCGTCGACAAGTCACTCGAAGTGAAGGAGAGCGGCGACCGCGATCCGTTCGAGCTCACCGGCGCCGGCGACCAGGGCATGATGTTCGGCTTCGCGTGCCGCGAGACGCCGCAACTCATGCCGCTGCCGATCACGCTCGCGCACGATCTCACCCGCCTGCTCGCCGCCAAGCGCAAGAACGGCGACATCACGTACCTGCGCCCCGACGGCAAATCGCAGGTGACGGTGGAATACGACGGGCACAAGCCGGTGCGCATCGAGGCCGTCGTCATCTCGACGCAGCACGACGACGAGATTCCGCTGGAAGTGATCCGCCGCGAAGTCACCGAGCAGATCATCGACGCGGTGATCCCGCGCGGGTTGCGCGACGAGCACATGAAGATCTTCGTGAACCCCACGGGCCGGTTCGTGATCGGCGGGCCGAAGGGCGACGCGGGTTTGACCGGCCGCAAGATCATCGCCGACACGTACGGCGGGATGGCGCGGCACGGCGGCGGCGCGTTCTCGGGCAAAGATCCCACCAAGGTCGACCGCTCGGCGGCGTACGCGGCGCGCTACGTCGCGAAGAACGTCGTGGCCGCGGGCCTCGCGGAGCGCTGCGAACTGCAGGTCGCGTACGCGATCGGGGTCGCGCACCCGGTGAGCGTGCTCGTGGAGACGTTCGGTACCGGCACGATCGACGAAGAGAAGATCGCCGAGCTGATCCAAAAGCACTTCGATCTGCGCCCGGCGGCGATCATCGCGAACCTCGACTTGCGCCGCCCGATCTACAAGCAGACGGCGTCGTACGGTCACTTCGGACGGCCCGAGCTCGACCTGCCGTGGGAACGGCTCGACAAAGCGACAGCACTGCGTGCCGATTCCGGGTTGCGCGGCGTCGTCGACCGTGAGCTCGCTCCGCTGACGGCCTAGCCGCCGGCCCTTTGCCCTTCGACGAGCTCAGGGCGACATGGGCTGGATGACAGCACGATGAGAGAGGCGCCGGTCACTGACCAGCGCCTCTTTGCTTGCGCACGGAACGCCCCGGAGCCGGACCGCGTTACTACTGCGACTCCACCATGAGGTATTCGATGCTCCGCAAGTCTCTTCTCGCTCTCACCGCCGCAGCGTTCGCGGTCCTCCCGCTCGCAGCGTCGGCTCAGTACAACGGCAACGGCCAGTACAACAACGGCAACGGCGACACGCTGTTACCGTCTCAGTCGGTCATCACCGGCACGCTCGAGCAATCGATCAACAGCAAGACGTCGCAGGTCGGCGACCCGTTCGTCCTCGACGTGCAGACGCCGTATCCGGCCGACGACATGCGCTATCAAGGCGCCAAAGTGTACGGTCACGTCGCGAGCGTCACGCATGCCGGCGGCACGCACAAAGGCGGCGTGATCTTCGGATTCGATCGCCTGACGCTGGCGGACGGTACGACCGCCTCCTTGCAGGGGCAGACGCTGTCGGCCGACCCGCAGGGTAACCGCGCCAACACCACCACCAAGACGATCGTCGGCGGCGTGGTCGGCCAGATCCTCGGCAACTACGTCGGCAAGCACATCGGCACCGACGTCGGCGGCGCGATCGGCGCAATCGGCGGCGCGCTGTACGGCGCGAACACCGGCCAGAACATCACGGTCCCCCAGGGCTCGACGGTCTCGATGCGGACGACCGCACCGGCAACGGTCCTCTCGCGCCGGCAGGGCTCGTACCCGAACGGCAACGGCGGCTACCAGAACAACAACTCGTACCCAACGCCGTACCCCACCCCGTACCACTAGTGCGTGTTCGGGCTGACGCCCGAGCCACGCTCGCGTTCGGCCTCCGGCCGATCCGCCAAATTTCGTCTCCCGCGAAGACGAGCAACGCGAGGCACCGCTCCGGCGGTGTCTCTCTTTTTGTCTCGCTACATGCCGACGTTGCCGGCGCCGAGCCATGCCGCCATCGCGTCGAGCTCGTCGCGCAGATCGGGAAGGATATCCCGTTTGCGCACGCCGCGCTCCACGTGAACGGCGATGGCGCGCAGCACGCCGGCCGCGCGGTCGTGCTTGAGGTCGACGCGCGCGACGAGCCGGTCGCCGAGTAAAAACGGCAGCACGTAATAGCCGTGAACGCGCTTGTGCTGCGGTGTGTAGATCTCCAAGCGAAAGTCGAATTCGAACAGCTCCGCGGTGCGCGGCCGGTGCCAGATCAGCGAGTCGAACGGCGACAGCAGCGCGCGCGCCTCGATCTTGCGCGGCAGGCGCGCATTGCGCGCAAGATAACGGTCGCCGCGCAGGCCGTGCACCTGCACGCGTTCCAGCTCGCCCGCATCCGCCAGCTCCGCGACTCGTGCGCGCGCGTCCGCGAGATCGAGCCGGAAGTAGTCGCGCAGGTCGCGCTCGCTCGCGATCCCCAGCGCGCGCGCGGCGATGCGCACGAGCTCGCGCTGGGCGTCCGGCTCGCTCGGTGTCGGCGTGTCGAGGACGGCGCGCGGCAGCACGCGTTCCGGCAGATCGTAGACGCGCTCGAAACCTTTGCGGTACGCGGTGGTGATCTCGCCTGACCAGAACAGCGCCTCCAAACCGATCTTGACGTCGCTCCAGCCCCACCACGAGCCCTTGCCGCGCGCGCCGTCGAACCCGCTCGCCGCAGTCGGGCCGCGCTCGGCGATCGTGTCGCGCAGCCGCTTCAACAGCCCGGGTTGGTCGCGCACGGCCTGCGCGATGCGGCCCCACGTTCCGACGCCGCGCTCCGCGCGCTTCATGCGCCAGCGCAGCAGCGGCTGCAGCTCGACCGGCAGCAGCGACGCTTCGTGACCCCAGTACTCGAACAGGAAGCGGTCGCGCCCGTACGCCGCGCGTTCGAGCAGCGCGGCGTCGTACGCACCCAGCCGCGAGAACGTGGGGAGATAGTGCGAGCGCACGAGCACGTTCACGCTGTCGATCTGGATCAAGCCGACGCGCGCGAACACGCGCCGCAGCAGGCGCCGGTCGACGGCGCCCCGCGGTGCGGCGTCCGCGAAGCCTTGCGCGGCCAGCGCGATGCGGCGGGCTTCCGAAAGCGAGAGGTCCGAGCTCACGGGCCCGCCTTCGCGGCGCGGCACGCTCGGACCGAGGCGGCGACCGCCGCGCCGAAGCCGCGATCGCGATAGCCGCGCAGCGGCGGGTTCAGGACCCGCATGACGATGCACTCGTCGGTGCGTCGGACGAGCTCCTCGCGCGCCGCGGAATCGCCCGCGATGCGCGCGAGCACGGGGACCGGGTCGTCGCCCAGGACATGCAGCGTGTCGG
>JALZBE010000391.1 GCA_030947665.1 Vulcanimicrobiota bacterium
CGGCACCGCGCAGAGCGGCGAGGTATTCCGAGGCCGCGTCGCCGCGCGACGCCGTGACGAGGATTCGCGGAGCCTTCACGCGCCGTGCTTCAGCGCCTCATCCCGTCCACCCCACCGTTTGGCGGCTCATGTCGACGCGTCGACGCTGCGTGAACGCGGGCGGCCGTCTTACACCACGCTGACGCAGGCTTAACGGCAACTTGCGCCACCGACGGTTAGACCGGAAATTCGGCCGGGAAAAGCTGCCTTCGTACGCGGTCGCACGACCGCGCCGTCTCTGCAACGGACTTTTTTCACGGATGAACATGCTTTTCGCTTCTCTCGGCCGCGGATGACCTCGCTCGCCGAATGGGCGCCGACGCTCGTCGGCGGTGGGCTCTCCCTCGTCAGCGCGGTGTCGTTGGTTCGGATCCGTTACGCCGCGCGGCGTGCCCGCTGCGCCGCGGCCGATGCGGTCGAGCGCCACTTCAACGTCCTCGAAGCGATCCGCGAAGGCGTCTGCATCGTCGACGCGGATCTGCGCGTCACGCACATGAACGACGAGGCGGAACGCATCCTCGATCGAACGGCGGAAGCCGGCGTCGGCTTTCCCCTCGAGAACGCGGCCGATCCGCTCGCGTCGGCACTCGTGCCCGACATCCAATCGGCCCGCCGAACCGGGCTGCCGGTCGAACGGACGTATGCGTTTCCGTCGCTCCTGCGCTGGGTCGAGGTGCGCATCAAGCCGACGGCCGATGAGACGCTGATCTCGCTGCGGGACGTCAGCGCACAGCGGTTGGCCGAGTCGCAACTCAACGAAAACTCGCACAGCCTCCAGCTGGTGGAGAACAACGTCGACGCGGTGCTGTGGACCGTCGGGCGCGACGCGCGCTTCTCTGCCGTCTCAGGCGGCGCACTCGGGGAGCTCGGCCTGGCGAGCACGTCGCTGATCGGCCGGCCGTGCTCCGCGCTCATCGACGAAGACCTCGTCCGCGACGTGCTCACCGGGCGCCACGTCCGCGCGCAAACGGTGCACGGCGAACACTGGTTGCAGCATCACGTCGAGCCGCTCGCCGACCGCGACGGCGAGATCATCGGCGCGGTCGGCGTTTCGATCAACATCACCGAGCTCAAACGCACGCAGCGCGAGCTCTACGACGCGGCGCACTGCGACCGCCTCACGGCTTTGCCGAATCGCTTTTCGCTCGAGCAGCGGCTGCAAGAGGCCGTCGCCGCCGCCCATGCCGAGGGTAACCGCTTCGCGTTGCTGTTCCTGGACCTCGACCGCTTCAAATCCATCAACGACACGCTCGGTCACGGCGCGGGCGACGCGGTGCTTCGCGAGGTCGCGGTGCGGCTGCAAAAGTGCGTGCGCGGCGCGGATTTCATCGCCCGGCCCGGCGGCGACGAGTTCGTGATCCTGCTGTCCCGGATCGCAAGCATCACGGACGTCGAGTTCCTCGCCCGCCGCATCATCGAGGCGCTCTCGGCCCCGATCCGTCTGCACGAGCGAACGGTCTACGTCGGAGCGAGCGTCGGCGCCGCCGTCTTCCCCGACCACGGCCGCGACGCCGAAGCGCTCACCGCGCACGCCGACGCCGCGATGTACCGCGCGAAGGCCGCCGGCGGCGGCGGGCTCGCGATCTACGAAAGCGCGCTCCAGGCCCAGGACGCCGAGCGGTTCGCGCTCGAGGCGGAGCTGCGTGAAGCGCTGGCGCGCAACGAGTTCAAGCTGGAATATCAGCCGGTGGTCGATCTCAAGCGCAACCTGATCGTTGGCTGTGAGGCGCTGCTGCGGTGGCATCATCCGATCCGCGGGCTGATCTCGCCGGAGGTCTTCGTGCCGATCGCGGAAGCATCGTCATCGATCGTCGAGATCGATCGCTGGGTGCTGCGCGAAGCGTGCGCGGCCGCCGCAACGTTCCGCACGATCCTGCCGACCCTCACGATGTCGGTCAACTTGTCGGCGCGCGACCTGCGCGAGGACGACCTCAGCGGACACGTCGCGAACGCACTGCTGCAGCACGCCATCCCCCCGCACGCCCTCATCATGGAAGTCACCGAGACCGCGGCGCTCGACGATGCCGCCCTGCCGGCGCTGGAACGCTTGCGGGATCTGGGCGTGCAGATCGCGATGGACGATTTCGGGATCGGCTACAGCTCGCTGGGGCACCTCAAACGCCTCCCGGTCAGCGTGCTCAAGATCGACCGGACGTTCATTCGCGACGTGACGGTCGACGAATCGGACCGCGCGATCGTCGTATCGATCGTGAACATCGCAAAGGCGTTCGGATTGCGCGTCGTCGCCGAGGGGATCGAGACGGACGAACAAGCGGCGTTCGTTCGCGAGCTGGGCTGCGACGACGGCCAAGGTTTCCGGCTCGGCCGCGCCCAGCCGCCCGAAGAGTTCGCGCGGCTGCTCGCCGGCGGCCAGCGCCCGCGGCTGCGGCTCGTCGAGCGCTCCGCGTAGCGGCGTCAACGCGTCAACGCGGTGTGAACGCCGCGCGAACGTTACGCAACGCTCGCTCAGGCTTAACCGCAACCTGTCGCAGCAGCCGTTACGAACTCATGCAAGCGGGCAAATCTTCTTCCGGTACGTCCGCTCGGGTCTTATCCGAGCGGCGGGCTCCGCAAGAGCTCTCGGCGTTTATGACGCGCCGCCGTTTCCGAAAGGGATCTTCACGGATGAAAACGATTCTGGCCTCTCTCGCGGTCGTACTTGCACTGACCGCCTGCAACGTTTCCGGCATGACGGCGAGTGCGATCCCCGGCGCGGCGGGGGGTGCGCCCCGTGACACCCAGGACTTCCTCGGCGGCGCACCCTCGGCGAAGGTCAACATCGCCCTGTACGACGCTCCGCTCACGACAATGCCGGGCGTCAAGGTCAACATCGCGCTCGACGGCGTGCAGTTGTTGACTAGCAACGGCGCGGTGCCGTTCGCCAGCTACAGCCAGCACCAGATCGTCAACCTTCTCGACCTGCAGCACAACGCGCTGACGTTCGATGGAACGACGCCGAGCGGCCGGTACAGCGGCGTGCGGCTGCTCATCGACAGCGCGCACTCCAACGTGACGTTCGGCTCGACGACGATCCCGATCGTGTGGGGCACGCCGGGCCATCCGAGCACGTCGCCGGTGATCGCGGTCGATTTCGACGTCGCGTTCACTGCCGGAAGTCCCCTCAACCTCAACACGCCGGCCAAGGTCGCGCTCGACTTCAACGTGATGCAGTCGGTACGGTTCGTCAACGGCACGATCTACGTGCAGCCGTCCGTCACGGCGGCAAACGCGGCGGCGCAAGTGACGGGCACGATCAAGAACCGCGCCGGGAAGGCCGTCGCGAACGCGTCGGTGCTCGCGACGGACCTCACCGGCCGTGTCGTCAACGTGACCGCGACCGGAGCGGACGGTACCTTCACGCTCCATGCGCTGCCTCCGGGCGCGTACACGATCGTGGTGAAAAACTCGTACGTGACCGCTTCGGGTGAGACGATCACGGCCGCGGGCAACGACGCGGGCGCGGCCTTGTCGCAGCTCATCGTGCTCTCTCCCGAGGACAATCTCCAGCTGAACTCGCTCGTCGACTGAACGGGAACAATTCGATGAGACAACACTCAGGCTCTCGAGCGATCGAGGAGTCGCTCCGCGACGCGCGCGTCGCGCAGCGGGCGGCCCTCTACGACGCGGCGCTCGAACTGCTCGACGGCTGCGAAGACTAGCCCGACGACCGCGTCGAGCAGGCGCTACTGATGTAGCGCCGCGCAACGTATCGTCCGGTCGCTTCCCTGCCTGCGCCGTTACGAATT
>JALZBE010000392.1 GCA_030947665.1 Vulcanimicrobiota bacterium
CGACCGCGGTCTCGACGAGGTCGCCGTCCTCGGCGAGCACGTCGACGAGGCCCAGCGCGGTGGCGCGCGCGCCGTCGATGGGATCGCCGGACACGATCAAGTCGAGCGCCGCCTGCGCGCCCGCGAGCCGCGGCGCGCGCTGCGTCCCGCCGGCACCCGGCAGAAGCCCGCGCTTGATCTCCGGAAAACCGAGCCGGGCCGTGAGCGCGGCGACGCGGTAGTCGCAGCCGAGCGCCGCTTCGAAGCCGCCGCCCAGCACGTTGCCGTCGAGCGCCGCGACGAGATGTTTGGACGACTGCTCGAGCACCTCGATCAGGTCGCGCACGTTGGGCCGCGGCGGCGGGTCCTGGCCGAAGCCCTTCATGTCGGCACCGCCGCTGAAGTTGCCGCGCGCACCGGTCAGCACGGCGGCGGTGACGGCGGGATCGTGCTGCAGGGCCCCCAGGGCGGTGATCAGCGGCGCGATCGACTGCGGCCCCAGCGCGTTGACCGGCGGGCTGTCGATCTCGAGGACGGCAACCCCATCGCGGACTATCGGCACTTCGGTTCTCCTTGTGAGCCGCGCGGGCTTCGAGCGCACCGCTAGCCGTCCCTCGTCATCCGACAAAGAGACGTTCCGGATTAAGGAGCGTGCGTCAGTAGCCGAGGTACGAGCGGCGGACGCGGTCGTCTTTGAGCAGTTCGGCGCTGCTTCCCGAGACGGCGATCTGACCGGTTTCCAGCACGTACGCATGGTCCGCCGTCGCGAGCGCGATCGTCGCGTTCTGCTCCGCGACGAGAATGCTGACGCCATCCTGCTCGTTGATCGTGCGCAGCAGCGTGAAGATGTCGCGCACGATCTTCGGCGCGAGGCCCAGCGACGGTTCGTCGAGCAGCAGCAGCTGCGGCTCGAGCATCAGCGCGCGCGCGATCGCGAGCATCTGCTGCTCGCCGCCGCTCAGCGTGCCGGCGGCTTGGTTTTTTCGCTCGGCAAGCCACGGGAAATATCCGCTGACGCGGTCGATGCGCTTGCGAACCTTGGCGCGATTGCCTTCGGTATATGCGCCGAGCATCAAGTTGTCCCACACCGACAGGCTGCTGAGCGTGCCGCGGCCTTCGGGGACATGCGCGATGCCGACGCGCGCCGAATCTTCGGGCCGGCGCGCGAGCGCTTTCCCGGCGAACGTGACCGAGCCCGTGGTCTTGATCGCGCCGGTCAACGCGCGCAGCGTGCTGGTCTTGCCCGCGCCGTTCGCTCCGAGCAGCGCGACGATCGCGCCTTTGGGCACGGTGAGGTCGACGCCGTGCACGGCCTCGATCTGGCCGTAGCGTGCGCGCAGATCGCGCGCTTCGAGCAGCACGTCGTTAGACAGTGCCAAGATATGCCTCGATCACGGCCGGGTTGTTGCGCACGGTGTCGGGCGCGCCGTCCGCGAGCTTGCGTCCCGACGCCAACACGATGATGTGATCGGAGACGTTCATCACGAGCGCCATGTGGTGTTCCACCATCAAGATCGTCGTGGCGAACTCGACCGCGACGCGTTTGATCTGCGCGCCGAGCGCCGCCACTTCTTCGTGCCCGAGTCCCGCGGCGGGTTCGTCCAGCAGCAGCAATTCGGGCTTTGCCATGAGCGCGCGCGCCAGCTCGATGGCCTTGCGCGTGCCGAACGGCAGCCCCATCACCGGGCGCGCCGCGAACTGCGCCAAGCCGAGGCGCGCGAGGATTTCGAGTGCTTCGGCGTTCGCCTGCGCTTCGAATCGGCGCCCGGCTAGCCCGGCGGGAAAGCGCGCGTGCGCCCCGACGAGCACGTTGTCGAGCACCGACATGTGATCGAACAGCGCGACGTTTTGGAACGTGCGCGCGATCCGCTTCCCGGCGATCTGCTGCGGCGAGCACCGCAGCAGATCGTCGTCGTGAAACAGCACCTGCCCCGCATCCGGCTGATACAGGCGCGTGATGCAGTTGAAGCAAGTGGTCTTGCCGGCGCCGTTTGGCCCGATCAGCCCGACGATGTCGCCCTCCTCGACGTCGAACGACACGTCGCTCAACGCCGTGATGCCGCCGAATCGGATGGTCAGGTCGCGGACCGCCAGCAAGGACCCCACGCGGTTACTTCGAGGCCGTCGCCGAGGAGCGCGTGTCCACGAGGATGCCGCTGGGCGACCAGTCGCTGCCCAACCACTTGGCCGTGATCATCTGCGTGATCGGGAACCGGAAGTTCGGTGCCGTGCGGATGACGACGCCCGGGTACACGAGCGGGTTGTCCTTCTCGGTGAAGTTCGCCGCGACTTCCATCACCTTCTTGCGCGTCAGGTCGCGGCCGGCGCGCTTGAGCACGTCGACCATCGTGTATGCGATCGCGACGCCGTACAGGAAATTACCGTCTTCCTTGTCGGCGGCGGGGAGATACTTGGTCAGGATCTCGTTGTAGAGCTTCATGCCCGCATCGCCGCCGTAGCGCGCCTTATTCGCCGGGTCTTTGAGATAGTACGTCGTGATGATGCCCTGAACCGCGCCCGGACCGCCGGCCTTCATCGCCGCGCGCATGTAGGGGATCGAGTTCGCGACGTTGTTCAGATAGGTCACCGGGTGCCACGACTGCTGCGCGGCCAAAACCATCGCTTGGATCGCGAACTTGGGCGTCGCGAAGATCATGAACGTGTCGCAGCCGGCCGCCTTCAGCGAAGCGATCTGCGAGCCGACGCTCGGGTCCGACGTTTCGTACGACGCCATCTTCACGATGAGGTCCTGGTGTTTGCCGAGGCCTTTCTTGAGGCCGGCGTTCATGTCTTCGCCGTAGTCGTCGTTCTGATAGAGCACGCCGATCTTCGCCTTGGGATGCTCGCGCAAGACGTCTTGTGCGTACAAGATCCCTTCGGATTGATAGTCGGGCTGCCAGCCGATCGTCCAGGGAAACTTGCTTGCGTCCTTGCCCCACGTCGTCGCGCCCGTCGCGACGAACATGTGCGGAACGCCTTGCTGGTTGACGTATGGGCGGATCGCCGTGTTGACCGCGGTGCCGAGCGTGTCGAAGATCGCGAACACCTTATCCTGCTCGACGAGCTGGTGGACGATCTGGACCGCTTGCGGCGGGCTGTATCCGTCGTCTTTGTCGATGTACTTGATCTTGCGGCCGTTGACGCCGCCCTTGTCGTTCACGTATTCGAAATACGCGGCGATGCCTTTGCCGATGTTGCCGTACGCCGACGCGGGACCGCTGTACGGGTGGGTACCGCCCAGCAGGATCTCGGTGTCGGTGACGCCGGTTTCTGCCGCGAACGCGGGTGCGATCGAGCTGCCGGTCATGGCGACCGCGAACACCGCTGCGAACATGCCGGTCCCGGCTTTTCTGACGAATGGTTTCACTGATTACTCCTCGACTGCGCCGAGCCGGCGCCGGGCTTGCGCTACTCGCGCGAGGGTTGAGGCCATCTGATCGAGTCACCGTTCTCGGGCATGGTCACTTGGGAGATCGTCCGAGAATGGACGCTTTTTCAGAATCGCCTAGATCCGCCGCGATCGGTGCGGCGCCTGGGGTCAACGGTTCGGGTACGGGTTTCGTTCGTTGCGCGGGCGCGAAGCGGCGAACCGCGCGCTGCAGGCCGCCGACGATTCCGTCGGGGACGAACAGCATCATGAGAATCAGGGTTACGCCATACACCACGCTCGGTGCGGCGGCATTGACCTGCTGTGCGAGCAATGGTAAGAACTCGATGACGAGCGCGCCGACGAGCGCGCCCCAGAACGTCAGGATTCCGCCGAGCACCGCACCGATCAGCAGCGTGATGGAGAG
>JALZBE010000393.1 GCA_030947665.1 Vulcanimicrobiota bacterium
GCGTTGTCGATCGCCATGACGTCGCGCGTGAATCCCAGCGCCTGCTGACCGTTGGAGTCGACGAAGACGTACAGGTTCGCGAGCCGGTGCTGCGCCGCGAACATCACCGCTTCCCATGTCGAGCCTTCGTTGAGCTCGGCGTCGCTGAGCAGCGCGAACACGCGGCGCCGCGAACCGCTCTTGCGCGCCGCGAGCGCGCTGCCCGCTGCGATCGCGAGACCGTGGCCGAGCGAACCGGTAGAGAAGTCGATCCCGCGCAACTCGCTCTCCGGATGCACGCCCAGCAGGCTGTCGTCGCCGCAATACGTCGCGAGCTCGCCGTCGGGCAGCCAGCCGCGCAGCTCCAGCGCCGCGAACAGCGCGAGCGCGGCATGGCCCTTGGACAGCACGAAGCGGTCGCGGTCGGGATCGTCGGGCGACGCGATGCGCAAGATCCCGCCGTACAGCGCCGCGATGACGTCGGCCACCGAAAGCGCGGAGCCGATGTGACCGACGTTCGCGCGCCGCGACTCGCGCAGCACGTGCTCGCGCACGCGGCGCCCGGTGACGGCAAGCTGATCGTCGGCGGTGCTCATCGTTGGTATTACTCGGGCGGGGTGCGGGCTGTCTGGTAGAACGAACGGCGCTCCGGGCGCTGCGACACCCATGCCGCGGTTCGCGCGAAGCCGTCCTCGAACGGCGTCGCCGCCGCCCAGCCGAGCTCCGCGCGCGCTCGCGCAGTCTTGGCGATCCAGGTGGTGGTATCCCACGTGCGCGCCGCCATCGTGTCCCACGCCGGCTCGCCGGCGATGCCGAAGTGCGACCGCGCGACGTCGACAACGGTGCGCAGCGAGGTCTGCATACCGCTTCCGACGTTGTAGACGGAGCCCGGCGCGACGTCCGCGCTCAGTGCCGCTTCGTACGCCGCGACCACGTCGTCCACGTACACGAAGTCGCGCACGGTCGACGGCGACACCAGCGGCGGAAAGCTTCCGGCGAGCCCGTGCACAACGACGGTGGGAATCAAACGCGCCGGCTCTTCGTATGGCCCGTACACCGAGTAGAGCCGCAGCGTGACCGTGTGGACCGCGCCCGAGCGCCCCGCGTGCCGTGCATACGACGTCGCGGCCAGCTTCGTGGCCGCGTAGAGGCTGTTCGGCCGCGCCGCTTCGTCTTCGTCGGGCGCGTGGTCGACTAGACCGTACTCCGACGAGCTGCCGGTGTTGACGAAGCGCTCGACGCCGTGATGTGCGGCCGCGTCGATCAGGTTGACCGTGCCTTCTACGTTGGTGCGCACGCACGCCGCGACGTTCGTCTGCGAAGAGTACGCGCCGTAGGCCGCGAGATGCAGCACCCAGTGCGGGCGCACCGCCGCGAACAGCGCGTCGAGCGCGGCGCGGTCGAGCAGGTCGGCGACGTGGAGCGCGACCGCCGCGCCGAGGTCGCGCACGCGCCATGGCCGGTACGCGGCCCGCACGAGCGCGTGCACGGCGTGGCCGCGTTCCACCATGCGCGCCGCCACGTTCATCCCGACGAACCCGGACGCGCCGGTGATCAGCACGCGCCGCACGTTCGCCGTGCCCGGGTCAGATGAAATCCGCGTAACCCAGCGGCTCGAGATATTGCCACGTGCGCGCGCGGATCTCGGCGCGTTCCGGCGGCGTGAGCTCGTGCGCCGTCGCGAGGTTCGCTTCGGGCGTCGCCTTGCGGATCGTCCCCCACGGGTACACTTCATCGAGCCGCTTGCCGTTCCACGACGGGTAGCGCAGCGAGTCGGCCGCGTCGAGCCCGAGCTTCGCGCACAGCGCGCCCAGCGTCGCGTGCGGATCGGCGAGCACGTCCTCGACGCGCAGGACGTGCATGCGCCCGGGAAACTTCTCGCGGAACAGCAGGGCGTAGTACTGGTTGAGCGTCCAGCCCAGCATGTAGTTCTCGAGCGAGAGCGGGACGGGCCGCTTCTTGGTGTCCGCGTAGGCCGACCACGGGTTGCGCACGACGTGCAAGAAGTGCGCGTCGGGCATGTCGGTGAGGATCTTGTCGGCGTCGACGCCGATGATCGGGCTGTACCCGACGTACACCTGCTCGTCGCCGCTGCGGCGGTAATCGTTCCACGCCTCGAACGTCGCGCGAAAGAACGCTTCGACGTTGTGCGCGCGCGAGCGCCCGAGCTCGCCGGCGATGCGCTCGTAGATCGCGCACCGCTCGTCGTCGTTCATGTCGAACGGCTCGTGGCGGAACTTGCTGACGTTGGGCGTGCGCGCGCGGACCTTGCCTTCTTCGTCGATGATCGCTTTGTAGTCTTGGTAGGGCGTCGCGTCGAGCGCGAACGCCGGCCAGCGATATTTGAGCGGAAACGTGGACGCCAGCGCGTCGTTCACCAGCCGCGTCCCGATCTGGGACTCGAACGGATAGACGAACATCTGCGGGTGGCCGTCGAGGAAGCGGTGCGTGGTGTTCCCGCCGTTTTCGTACATCGCACCGATCATCAAGAGGCGGAATGTCGCGTTCACGCGGCCTTTGGGTTGTCGCACCAAGCGTGAAAACCTCTTCGCGGCCCGCGTGGAGGACTGGGCACGAACGGCGTGGATGTGCATGCGGGTGGACCGGCGGACGATCGTCATCATCTTCTTCGCGGCGCTCGCGCTGTGTGCGCTGGTCACCAAGACGCACGTCGTCGGCTGGAACGACGGCTCGCGCATCGCGACGGTCGACGCGCTGACGGCGAACCATACCTTCCAGATCGACGGCTCGCCGTACGCCGTGGGCCTGGGCGATCAGATCCGGTACCGCGGCCGCACGTACTCCGACAAGCCGCCGCTGGTCGCCGTGGCGGGCGCGGGCGTCGCGGAGGTACTGGCACCGTTCGGCATCACGCTGCGCCGCACGCCGGGGACGGCCATCTACCTCGTCACGCTGCTCACGGTGGGCGTGACGTTCGCGCTGGGTTGCTGCTACGCGTACGCGTTTCAGCTGCTGCTAGGCTACGAACGTCGCATCGCGATCGCGGTCGCGGCGCTGACCGGCGTCGCGACGCTGGCGCTGCCGTACGCCACGGTCCTCGTGAACCACGTCCCGTGCGGCGCCGCCGCGCTCGCCGCGTGCTATCACCTCTACCGCTACCGCGCGCGCGGTGGACGGTCCGCGGACCTCGCGCTGGGCGGGATGTTTCTCGCGCTCGCCTACGCGGTCGACGCTGCCGGCATCATGTTTGCACTCGCCGGCGCGGTGCTGCTCTGGGGCTTGCCGGTACGCCGCTGGCTGGTGTGCATCACGGCCGGCGTGCCTGTCGTCGCGCTGCAGATCGCGTACAACCTCGCCGTTTCCGGCAGCCCCGTTCCGACCGTGTTCAACCTCGGCGTCTGGAGCGATCCGTCGCTGCCGCTCCACGCCGAATCGCTGCAAGTGATGCGCTGGTTCTCGCCGCTCGAATATCTCGGCTTCGCGGTGAACCTCACCGTAGGCGGCCGCGGCATGTTCGCGTTTACGCCGCTGATGGCGGTTACGGCGTATGGTTTCGCGCGCATGTGGCGCGCGCGCGGGCTCGTGCGCACCCTTGCGGTCGCGATCTTGGCGACGTCGTTCGTGTTCTTCTTCATGATCGTGTTCTTGCAGAACGACGCGCACGCGCGCAACTTCGGCGAGCGCCGCTACGTCGATCTGTTCTTCGTGCTGTGCATCGCGCTGGGGCCCGCGCTCGCCGCCGTTCGCGGCCCGCTCGCTGCGCTTGCGGTGCGGCTCGCGATCGGCGCGTCCGTCGCGATCGCCGCGCTCGGCACGGTCGCGCCGTTTGCC
>JALZBE010000003.1:0-2173 GCA_030947665.1 Vulcanimicrobiota bacterium
CTCGTGGCCCGGTCAGCCCCGCGCGAGCGCCACGATCCCCGCCAAGATGAGCAGCGCGCCCGCGACGCGCCGCCGCCCGTCGCCTTCGCCGAAGAGCCGCGCGCCGAGCAACGCGCCGAATACGATGCTGACCTCGCGCGCCGGCGCGACGAGGCTGACCGGCGCGACGACCAGCGCGAACAGCACGAGGATGTAGCCGAGCGGCGACAGCACCGCGACGCCTAGGAGCTCCGTTCGGTACGCGCGCCAGGTCGGTCCGAGCGCGGCGCGCCGGCGCGCGCTGCTCCACGCCAGCGGCGCCATGAGCACGGTTTGCACGCAGTTGTGGCCGACCTCGTACACCACCGGCACGATCGCGAGCGCGCTCACCGCGTGCTTGTCCCACAGGGTGTACGCGGCGATCGTCGCGCCGGTCGCGAGCCCGTATCCGAGCGACACGCGCGCGCGCCGGACGTGCAGCGTCGCACCGGTCGCAACGAAGATGCCGCCGACGATCGCCGCAATGCCCAACGACCCGACGATGCCTGGGCGTTCGCCCATGAACAGCACAGCGGCGACCGATGCGAGCAGCGGCCCCGTTCCGCGCGCGAGCGGATACACCAGCGACAGATCGCCGGCACGGTAGCCGCGCTGCAGCAGCAGAAAATACGCAGAGTGGATCACCGCGGTGCCGGCGATGAACGCGATTCCGAGCGCGGTAACGGGCTGGCGCAGCGGAACGACGATCAGCCACACGGCAACGACGGGCAGATACAACGCCGCCGAAAGCACCGTCGTCAGCCACACGAATGCGACGGTGTCCGCGGCCTGCGCGCGCTTGGCGAGCAGGTTCCACGCCGCGTGCAGCACTGCCGCGGTGAGAACCAGCGTGAGGACTGCGGGCGTCAACGCGCTATGGCCATCGGGTGCGGGCGCGTTCGGGGCGGGGCCGTTCGAGCCTCCGCCGAACGTCGCCGCCGATGCGCCGCTCCACGCTCCTCGCCGGGCTCGCCGCGACGACGGCCGCGCCGTCGTCCGCTTCGGCCGCGGCGCGCGGCGGAGACGCCGATCTGATCGTCACCGCCGCGACGATTCACACCGTGGATCCGCACATGCCCCGCGCGCAGGCGTTCGCGGTGCGCGACGGCCGCTTCGTCTACGCCGGCTCGCGCGACGGCGCGCGCGCGTTCCGCGGGCGGCGCACGAAGTCACTCGATCTCGGCAACGCCACCGTGCTGCCGGGGCTCATCGACGCGCACTTGCACTTTACCGGCGTCGGCTTGGCCCTGCACGAGGTCGATCTCGTGCACGCCGCCACGTTCGACGAGGTCGTGCGCCGGACGGTCGCATTCGCGGCGACGTCGCACGATTCGTGGGTCATCGGCGACGGCTGGGATCAGAATCTGTGGCCCGACAAGAATTTTCCGGTGCACGACGCGCTCAGCGCCGCGATCCCCGGCCGTCCCGTCGTGCTGCACCGCGTTGACGGGCACGCGCTGCTCGCCAACGCGAAGGCGATGGAGCTAGCGGGCATCGGCACGACGACGCAGGAGCCGGCCGGCGGCCGCATCCTGCGCGACGCGCACGGCGCGCCGACGGGCGTCTTCGTCGACAACGCGCGCGCGCTCGTGACGCACGCGATCCCGCCGGCGACGCACGATCAGCTCGTGCGCGCGAGCGAAGCGGCGCTCAAAGAGTGTCACCGCTGGGGACTGACGGCGATCGGTGATCCCGGCAACGGCCAGAACGTCATCGCGGCGTACGAGGAACTGGCGCGCAACGGGCGCTACACGCTGCGCAACCACGTCATGCTGGCGGGCAGCGATCCGGCGCTCGTCGATGCGTACTTCGCGCGCGGTCCGCGGACGCTGGACTACGGCGGCCGGCTTTCCTTCCGCGCGGTCAAGCTCTACGCCGACGGCGCGCTCGGCTCGCGCGGCGCGGCGCTGCTCGCGCCGTACAGCGACGACCCCGGCAACACCGGCTTGCTGCGCACGGCGCAGGCCGACGTGCAAACCTTGTGCGAGCGCGCGTTGAAGGCCGGTTTCCAAGTGTGCTCGCACGCGATCGGCGACCGCGGCAACCGCATGGTGCTGGACGCGTACGAAGCCGCGCTGCGCACGGCAAGCGTCCGCGACCACCGCTTCCGCATCGAGCACGCGCAAGTGCTCGCGCCGGAGGACGTGCCGAGGTT
>JALZBE010000003.1:2183-20503 GCA_030947665.1 Vulcanimicrobiota bacterium
GGCTCGGCGTGATCCCGTCGATGCAGTCGACGCATCAGATCAGCGACATGGCCTGGGCGCAGGCGCGGCTCGGGGCCGATCGCGTGCTCGGCGCGTACGCGTGGCGCGCGCTCCTCGACACCGGCGTCACGATCGCCAACGGCACGGACGCGCCCGTCGAAGCGGTGAACTCGCTGCGCACCTTCCACGCCGCGATCACGCGCGAGAACGAAGCGAATCAGCCGCCGGGCGGCTGGTATCCACGCCAGCGCATGACGCGCGCCGAAGCCGTGCAGTCGATGACGGTCTGGGCCGCGCGCGCGAACTTCATGGAGCACGCCGCCGGCTCGATCACACCCGGCAAGTACGCCGACTTCGCGGTGCTCGACCGCGACTGGATGCGCGTCGCGCCGGAAGCGGTCATGGGGACGCGCGTGCTGGCAACCTATTCCGGCGGTAAGCCCGTCTACGAAGCGGCGCTCGCCGCGAAGACGACCGCCTTGCGCGCGCGGGGACGGCGCATCGGCTCGTGCTGCAGCCCACACTCGGCCTGATCCTCGCCGCGCTGCTCGGCGCGGTGGTCGGCTTCCAGCGGCAGTACACGCACAAGCCGGCCGGCATTCGCACGCATGCGCTCGTGTCGGTCGGCTCGTGCGCGTTCGCGACGTACTCCACGCTGCTGAACGACACGCGCATCGCGGCCGCCGTCGTCACGGGGATCGGATTTCTGGGCGCGGGGGCGATCGTCCGCCAAGGCTTCACGACGCGCGGGCTCACCACGGCCGCGTCGATCTGGACCGCGTCGGCGATCGGGATGGGCGTCGGACTCGGCGACCCGGCATGGCTGGTCGCCGTCGTCGCGCTCACGCTGCTGTCGATCGCGTTGCTGACGATCCCGGACGACGCGATCATCCGGCTTTTGCCGCCCCGTACCGCGATCGCGATCGTCGTCGACGCTGACCTCGACCGCATCTCGCTCGAAGACGTCAGGGCCGAGCTCGTGCGGTGCGCCGACCACGTGCGCTTCCGCGACGAGCTGAAGATCGAGCGCGACGGCACCTCGCGGCGCGCGTCGATCGGCTTCATCGTACGGCTCGACGTCAAACACGGGCTCACCGGCATCTTCGAGACCATGAGCCTGGTCGACGGCGTGCTGCGGATCGCCGTCGCCGACGAACCGGTCGCGCCGACGAGCTGAGCGCCGCTACGCCATCGGCGCTGCGAGGCGTGTTTGCGCGAAGCGCACGTACCAGTCGAGCGCGTCCGGCTGCATCATCGCGTCGCGGCTGGCGACCTTCTCGGGCGGCATGCCGGCGAGGATGCGGCGCACCGGGACTTCCATCTTCTTTCCGGTGAGCGTGTAGGGGATTGCTTCGACGCCGACGATCTCGTCGGGGACATGGCGCGGGCTGCAGTCGGTGCGCAGCTTCGCGACGATCCGCGCGCGCAGCGCGTCGTCGACCAGCACGCCCGCCGCGGGGCGCACGAACAGCGGCATGTAGAATTCGCCGCCCGCCAGCTCCAAGCACACGACGAGGCTGTCGGCAATGTCGTCGAGGGCTTCGACGGCGCGGTAGATCTCCGCGGAGCCGATGCGCACGCCGTACCGGTTGAGCGTCGAGTCCGAGCGGCCGTAGATGTAGGCGCCGCCGCGAGCGTTGAGCTTGATGAAATCGCCGTGGCGCCACACGCCGGGGAAGTGCTCGAAGTACGTCTCGCGGTAGCGCGCGTCGCCGGGATCGTTCCAGAAGCGCAGCGGCATCGACGGCGTCGGGCTCGTCACGACGAGCTCGCCCACCTCGTCGATCATTTCCTCGCCGCTCTCGTTCCACGCGTGCACGTCCATGCCGAGCAGCCGCGCCTGAATCTCGCCCGCGTACACCGGCAGCAGCGGCGAACCGCCGACGAGCCCGGCGCACAGCTCGGTGCCGCCCGACGGCGAGGTGACCCACAGATCGGATTTCACGGCGTCGTAGAACCACGCCGTCGCTTCGGGCGTCACCGGCGAGCCCGTGAGCAGCACGCTGCGCAAATTCGACACGTCGAAGCGCTCGCGCGGCACGATGCCCGCCTTCTGCATCATCTGCACGAACGTCGGGCTCGCGCCGAACGACGTGGACCGCGCGTCGGCCGCGAGTTGCCACAGCAGCGCCGGCGTCGGATGCGCGGGGTGCCCGTCGTACAGCACGACGGACGAGCCTTGGAGCAGCGCGGACACGAGCGCGTTGAACATCATCCAGCCGGTCGTCGTGTAGAAGAACATCCGTGTGTCGGAGCTCAGGTTCTGCCCGAGCCCGGTACTCTTGAGATGCTCGAGCAGCGTCCCCACGTGCCCGTGCACGATCGGCTTCGGCAGCCCGGTCGTGCCCGACGAGAACAGCACCCACAGCGGATGGTCGTGCTCGACGTACGCGTACTCGAACGCATCCGCGGCGACCGGCGCACGATCCATGAGCGCCGGCCACGCAACCGCATCGGCGACGGGCGCCTGCGCGGCCGCGTCGAGATACGGCAGCCACACGACACGCTCGACCGTCGGGAGCGCAGCGAGGATCGTGTGGATCTCCGCCGCGCGGTCGTAGTCCTTGCCGGCGAAGCGGTATCCGTCGGTAGCGAAGAACAGCTTCGGCTCGATCTGCGCGAAGCGGTCGATCACCGTGCGCGCGCCGAACTCGGGCGCGGCCGACGACCAGACCGCGCCGATCGCGGTCGTCGCGAGCATCGCGATCACCGTTTCGGGGATGTTCGGCGTGTACGCAACGACGCGGTCGCCGGGCACCACGCCCAGAGCGCGCAGTTGCGTCGCGAGCACGCGCACCGCCGCGCCGAGCTCCTGCCACGACGTCGTCGCGAGCGGGCGCAGCTCCGACGAGTGTACCAGCGCCGCTTCGCCGGGCTCGGCCCGTCGCTCGTGGCGCAGCAGATGCTCCGCGTAGTTCACCCGCGACCCGCGGAACCACACCGCGCCGGGCATCGCGCGCGAATCGACGACGCATTCGTACGGCTGCGTGGAGTGCACGTCGAAGAAATCCCAGACCGCCGACCAGAAGCCGTCGAGATCGCGCACCGACCAGCGCCACAGCTCCTCGTAGGTCGCAAACGACAGCCCACGCTCGTCAGCGAGCCGGCGCATGAACCGCGCGACGGTGCTCGCCGCGGCGTCGGCGGGATCGGGCGTCCACAGCAGCTGCCCTTCGGTCATCCGCGGCTCTGTTCGCGGTGCGCCGCAGGCACACTGCCGACAGGACGACGAAGGTGGCGCTCGGCCGGGCGGTTGTCTTTTCGGAGGTGCTGGTGAAGCGCATCGTGCGTTGGATCGGATTTTTGGTCGTCGCCTTGATCGCGATCGTCGCGGTCGGCGCGCTCATCACGGTCGTCGCGTCGAATCGCGCACTCGACGAGCGCGTCGTGGTCGCGCCGCCGCTGCCCGTCCTCGGGCACGGCACCGTCGACCGCGGCAAGCATCTGTACACCGCGGTCGCTAACTGCATCGAATGCCACGGTGGCGACGGCGGCGGCGGGCCGTTCATCACCGATTCCGCGATGGCGGTGCTGAACGCGCCGAACCTGACCCGCGGCGCGGGCGGTGTCGGCACGCTCTACTCCGACGCCGACTACGACCGCGCGATCCGGCGCGGAATCCGGTCCGGCGGCACGCGCCTGATCATCATGCCGTCGTGGGGCTACGCGGCGCTGAGCGACTCCGACGCGGCGTCGATCGTCGCGTACGTCCGCACCCTCGCCCCCGTCGAGCGCGCGAACCCGCGCGTGCGCCTCGGGCCGGTCGGCCGTATGCTGATGGTGACGCACAAGCTGCGCATGGACGCCGGGCGAATCGCGGACGAAGGCGCCCCGCCCTCACCGCCCCCGCCGATGATGGTGCGCGAGTACGGCAAGTATCTCACGCGCATCGGCGGCTGCATGAGCTGCCACGGCACGCACCTCTCCGGCGGGCACCTCGAGGGACCGCCCGACGTGCCGCCCGCATCGAACCTCACGCGGACCGGGATCGGAACGTGGTACGCCTCCGATTTCATGCGCACGCTGACGACGGGCCGCGACCCGGCGGGGCACGTGCTGCATCCGTTCATGCCGTGGCGTACGATCCGCAACATGGACGACCGCGAGCTCGAAGCGATTTTCGACTACCTGCAAAGCGTGCCGCCGCGCGATACGGGCAACGGCTGATCCCTCTAGGTCACGGTGACGCGACGCTTGCGCCCAGCGCGCTCTGCGCCGCCGCGAGGCGCGCGATCGGCACGCGGTACGGCGAGCAGCTGACGTAGTCGAGCCCGAGCTCGTCGCAGAACGCGACGCTGCTCGGCTCGCCGCCGTGCTCGCCGCAAATCCCGATCTTCAAGTTCGCACGCGCGGCGCGACCCTGCTCGACGCCCATCCGCATCAAGCCGCCGACGCCGACGCGGTCGAGCACTTGGAACGGATCGTCCTTGAGGATCTTCTTTTCCAGGTACACCGGGATGAAGCTCGCCTCGGCGTCGTCGCGCGAGTAGCCGTACGCGGTCTGGGTGAGATCGTTCGTGCCGAAACTGAAGAACTGCGCGATCGCCGCAAGCTCGCCGGCCACCATGCACGCGCGCGGCAGCTCGATCATCGTGCCGATGCGGTACGCCACGTCGCAGCCGCGGTTCGCGATCACCTCGTCGGCGACGGCTTTCGCCGCGTCGTACGTCACCCGCATCTCCTCGACCGTGCCGACGCCGGGGATCATCACGTCGGGCTGCACGTCGACGCCGCGCGCGCGCAGGTCGCACGCCGCCTCGAAGATCGCGCGCACTTGCATCGCGTAAATCTCGGGATAGAGAATGCCCAGGCGGCAGACGCGCAGGCCCAGCATCGGATTCTGCTCGTGCAGCGCGCGCACGCGCGTCAGGATGCGGCACTTCTCGACGTACTCCGGATCGCTCTCGCCCTTGGTGAGGCGCAGCTCCGTCGTCTCGACCAGCAGCGTCTCCAGCGACGGCAGAAACTCGTGCAGCGGCGGGTCGAGCAGCCGGATCGTCACGGGGTAGCCGGCCATCGCCTCGAGGATGCCGGCGAAATCATCTTTCTGGAACGGTAGCAAACGCGCGAGCGCGTCGGCACGCGCTTCCGGCGTGTCGCTGATGATCATGCGCTGCACCACCGGCAGCCGGTCCTGCTGCATGAACATGTGCTCGGTGCGGCAGAGGCCGATGCCCGTCGCGCCGAGCTCGCGCGCCTTGCGCGCGTCATCGGGCGTGTCCGCGTTCGCCCACACCTCGAGCCGCATCGCGTCGTCGGCCCAACTGAGAAACTCCGCGAGCCAGTCCGGAAGCTTCGACGGCGGCGGGATCAGCGCGAGCTTGCCGATCATCACGTTGCCGGTGGTCCCGTCGATCGTGATCCAATCGTTTTCCTTGAGCACCTGGCCGTCGATCGTCGCGGTGCGGTTGCGGCGGTCGATCAGCATCGCGTCGAACCCGGCGACGCACGGGCGCCCCATCCCGCGAGCGACCACGGCCGCATGCGACGTCGCGCCGCCGCGTGAGGTGAGAATCCCCTTCGCGGCGATCATGCCGTGCACGTCGTCCGGTGCGGTTTCGATGCGCACCAGGATCACGTCGTCGCCGGCGTTTCCGCGCTCCGCCGCCTTGTCGGCGTCGAACACGATCTGCCCCGTCGCCGCGCCGGGCGACGCGTTGAGGCCCTTGCCGGCGATCCGGTACTTCTCGTGCGGATCGATCCGCGCGTGGAAGAGCTGGTCGAGCGACGCAGCGTCGACGCGCCGCACCGCCTCGTGCTTGTCGATGAGGCCTTCGTGCACCAGGTCGAGCGCGATGCGCACGGCGGCTTCCGCGCTGCGCTTGCCGCTGCGCGTCTGCAGCATGTACAGCGCGCCGCGCTCGACGGTGAACTCGAGGTCCTGCATGTCGCGGTAGTGCGTCTCGAGCTGGTGCGCGATCGCGACGAATTGCGCGTACACGTCGGGCTGCGACGTCTGCAGGTCGGAGATCTTCATCGGCGTGCGCGTGCCGGCCACGACGTCCTCGCCCTGCGCGTTGCGAAGGTACTCGCCGAAGAGCTGCTTCTCGCCGGTGTTCGGATCGCGCGTGAACGCCACACCCGTGCCCGAGTCGTCGCCCATGTTGCCGAACACCATCGTGCAGACGCTGCACGCGGTGCCCCAGTCGTCGGGGATCTTGTCGAACTTGCGATAGTCGCTCGCGCGCTTGGAGTGCCACGAGTCGAACACCGCGCCGATCGCGAGCTCGAGCTGCTCGTACACGTCCTGCGGGAACGGCTTGCCGGTATGGACGCGCACGATCTCGCGGAACTGCGCAATCACCTCTTTCCAGCGGTTCGCGGCGAGCTCGGGGTCGGTCGCGACGCCGGCCTTTTTCTTCGCTTCCTCGACGACTGCGTCGAACTCGTCTTTCGGGATGTCGAGCACGACGTTGCCGAACATTTGCATGAAGCGCCGGTACGCGTCGTACGCGAAACGGTCGTTGCCGGTGAGCTTCGCGAGGCCCACGACCGTGTCGTCGTTGAGCCCGAGGTTGAGGATGGTGTCCATCATGCCGGGCATCGAGATGCGCGCGCCGCTGCGCACCGACACGAGCAGCGGATTCGCGGTCTCGCCGAAGCCCTTGCCGGTGCGGCGCTCGAGCTCGTGCATCGCGGAGCGGATCTCCGCCGGGAGACCGTCGGGCAGGTGCCGACCGGCTTCGTAGAACGCGAGGCAGACGTCGGTGGTGAGGGTGAAGCCGGGCGGGACGGGCAGCTTCGCCCGCGTCATCTCGGCGAGGCCCGCACCCTTGCCGCCGAGGAGATCCTTCATCTCACCGCTGCCGTCTTCAAAGAACCAGAGTCGCTTGCCGGCCGACCGCTGCTCACCTTGCCCTACGGGCGAGCTTGGAAAATCATTATAGCGCCGCGTTCGGACGGCGGAAACTTTCTCCAACTGGTCCATGACCGTCGTCATTCCCACCGCTCGGCCGTTTCAAGCGGGCGCTCTGCGCCGCAGCCCGCGATTCCGCCCGGTCTGAGAGCGGGGGCACACCTCACCGGGCGTCGTGAAAAATCAGGCCGAGCGTTACCCGCTCGCCGCCGCGCACTTCGCCGACTCCGTGCCGGAACGTCGTTCGAAAGAAGCCGCGCGCGCCGCGCGCCGGCCGGATCGAGTTCGGGAAGACCACCGCGTCGCCGCGCCGGAGCGGGACCACGTGCGCGAGGCTCTGCTTGCGCGGCCGCTGCTCGACCAGCACGAACTCACCGCCGGCGAAATCCGCGCCCGGCTCGCTGAGCAGCACGGTGGCCTGCAGCGGAAACGCGACGTCGCCGTAGACGTCTTGGTGCAGCGCGTTGTGATCGCCGGCGCGATAGCGCAGCAGCAGCGGCGTCGGTCGCGTTTGACCGTTCGCGTGACAGTGCGCGAGAAATTCGGCGAGCGCCGCCGGATAGTGGGTATCGCTGCTCAGCGATTCCGACCACGCATTCGCCACCGGCGCGAGCTGGGCATAGAGTTGTTCGCGCATGCGCTCGACCAGCGGCGGCAGCGGGTAGCGAAAGTATCGGTAGACGCCGCGGCCATAGCCCAAACGTTCCATCACGACGGTATTGCGGAACGCATCGTCGTCGTCGAACCGCGCGCGCAGCTCGGCACACGCATCGGCGTCGAGCAGCGACGGCGTCACGGCGAAGCCGCGCGCTTCTAGCTCGTCCGCGCTGTCTTTCCATCGTAGCGTGCTGTCGGTCATACGACGTGACGAGCCGGCCCCGGCCTGAGTCTCGTTTGGAGGGTCGCGTTTCGCCCGGAGCAGAAATCGACCGCGATGCGCATTCAGGCGGGCCTGGCCGCTATCCTAGTCTGGTTTGTGGCGGCGCCGGCGGTGCAGCCCGTCTCCATCGTCTTGACGAACACCCTCGACGGTGGCAGCGACAAGATCGGCGAACACATGTACAACGACCTCTTTCCCGCCATTGCCTCTGCCGCTCTGCGAGACGGAGAGGCCTCGCAGCGTACCGCATCGGCTCCGATGACTGACGACGAACGGTTCTACGCGAAGACCATCGCGACAATGCGCGATCTTCCTGAGCCTCCATACCTCACGTTCGTCACCAACGTCACATTGCACGGCAACGTGAGTACGACCTTACTCGATCGGCACGGCATCGCCGTGTTCCGGATCTGGACCGGCAAGGGGGGATTAGGGCAGCCGAGCGGCTCGTGGGCGACGAGCCACCGCGCGAGCGATGATCTCGGGTCGATCGCGAACACACCGCAAAGCCACTTGCTCACGCACTCGGCGCTCTTCAACCCGACGTGGACCGGCGCGTACGACTGGTTGCGCTACGGAGTTTCGGGACCGCAATTCACGGTGAAGCCGGTGCCGGTGCCGCAGCAATCGGCAGGACCGGATGAGCACCTCACGGTCATCGGGGTGGTCAAGGCGCTCAGCCCGAGCGCTTATCGTATCACCGCGGCGGACGCCGCTCACTGCCCGGGCGGCGAACAGGGACGACATCTCCAGCTAGCGCCGCGAAACGGTGACATTTGGGTGCATCCGCTCACCGACGTGGTGATCGACGTCGCCCAAACGCGGTTTTGCAGCATGCGCTTTCACTCTCCCGCGGTGGAAGGCGTTTCGTTCGCGGAGCTCCACTTCGGCAGCGTTCACGGATATTGGATGACGACGAGCATCGATACGGACCTTCGTCAATATGGGCAGCTCGGGCTCCCAGGGCCACGTTCATCGTGGCACTTCACGTACGACGAGTTGCGCTTTCCCGATTCCCTCGACGATGCGATCTTCAGCTTGCCCGATGACCCTGTAGGGTCACATGGAAATACCTAGTCTCTTCGAGCGTCGTGCAAGGTCGCACAATGCCAGTCAGTTGGCACGGTCGAGCGCTACAACAGCGGCGTGTATCAGCCGCCTGAGATCATTCTTGAGCTTTTCGCCGAGTACCGCCGCGCCGCTGGGCTTCCAATGCTTTCACGCGACGATCTATTGTACTTATTTGCACAGACAGACGCTCCAAGAGCGTCACCTGCCCCCGATCCTGCGCGGGTGATTCGTTTTCCGGTGGAGCGCCGTGTCCCGTCGCCAAAACCCACGGACTGACGCCGAGCACGTGCGATAGTTTCAGGCCGACCAGGAAGCTCGCGCTCTTCGTCTGACCGGATTCCATCTGCCGAATGGCGCCTTCCGTGACGCCGACCGCATGCGCGAGCGCGCTCGGCGTGAAATGCTTGCGCGTGCGCAACGAGCGAAGGCGCTCACCGAATTTTTCGGCCACGCCGGAAGTATACAGACGCGATTTCAGAGTGTGGTATTGCGCGCTGCGCATAAGTATGCTACCGACGTGGCAGATGCGTTTTTCTCGCGCCGCCCGAGTGCCAAATCTGCGTCCGTTCATACCGGACGCGGTTGCATACGGTCCTTCCACACCGGGACCGCGTGCGCGCACCGGGCGCCCGGGAAGCGCATCAGGTGCGTCGCCGACCGTTCCTGCGAGCCCGCGCGAGCGGAGTTCGCCTACACCCCGGGGGCGGTCGGCGGCGCCCGACGATTACAAGTCGCGCGTGCGGAACGCGGCGATGCCCGCGACCAGCACGGCGACGGTCCATCCGAAGGCCCACGCGAGCATCGCCGGCGGCGGCGGCGACGTCACCGAGAACGGATTCACGCCGGCACCGCTGGCGTTCGCGTTCGCCGCGACGGCGGTGAACACGGCGGGCTGCAGCGCGTAGAGCGCGCCGCGCCAAAGCGCGTCCGACGGAAACACCAGCGCGACGACGGTTCCCGCGTCGGCGAGGCGCTGGTTTCCCAACGCGAGCCCGATCGACTGGATGATCCCGCCGATCCACGCCAAACCGAAGAGCAGCGCCGACACGATGCCGGCGGCAAGCGCCGGAAGCCGCGACGCGAGTGCGACTGCGGCGGTCGTCACGACCGCTCCGAGCGCGCATAAATACGCGAGTGCGCTAAGCGGGTACGGCGGCACGTACCCGGTCGTCACGCGCACGACGAGCAGCTCGATACCGCCCGCCACAGCGACGTAGAGCGCGAGCGCGACGACCGTCCCCAGCCAGCGCCCGAGCGCGACGTCCGAACGGCGAAGCGGGCGCGCGAGCACGGCGAGAATCTCACCGTTCGCGATGCTCTCGGCCATCGCGGGCGCGCCGACCAGCGCGGCACCGAGCGCCAGCACGAACGAGAACAAAAACGCGAGCACGATGACGATCCCGGCGGCCGCGGCGTGCTTGCCCGGATCCGCGATCGGGGCACCGTCCACGACGGCGGTCGCGAGCCGGTGCAGACCCCACGCGGTGAACGCGACGATCGCCAGCGTCAGCACCGCGACGGCGGCGACGAGCCGGCGCCGCGCGAGCTCGCGCAGCGTCAGCCCCGCGAACAGCAGCACGTTCACGCGTGCCGCACCAGCGCGAGGAAACGGTCCTCGAGCGTCGTCTGCTTCGGCTCGACCGCATGGATGCGCACGCCGTCCGCCACCAGCCGCGCGACGAGGCCGGGGATCTCCGCGTGCGCCACGTCGTAGTCCCGCCAGCCGTCGTCGGACCGCACGCGCACGCCGCGCGTCTCGCCGGTCAAGGCGTCGACGGTGCCTTCGGCGATCACGCGCCCGCGGTCGACGACGCACACCCGGTCGCACACGCGCTCCACCTCACCGAGCAGGTGCGAGTTGAGAAACACCGTCGTGTTGCGCGCGCGCAAGCGCTCGATCAGCGCGCGCACGTCGCTGCGCCCGACGGGATCGAGCGCAGACGTCGGCTCGTCCAGGAACACAATCTCGGGTTCGCCCAGCAGCGCCACCGCCAGCCCCAGGCGCTGCTGCATCCCCTTGGAGTACGTGCCCACGCGATCGCGCGAGCGCTCGCGCAAACCGACTTCGTCGAGTACCAGATCGATCGCGCGCCCGGCATCGCGCAACCGCATCAGCTTCGCGTGAAACCCCAGCACCTCGCGCGCCGCGAGCCAGTCGGGATACCGGAACAACTCGGGCAGATAGCCGATCCGCGCGCGCGTCCGGCGGTCACCGGCAGGCCGGCCTAGCAGCTCCGCGTCGCCGCCCGTCGCGCGCACGAGCCCGACGAGGATCTTCACCGCCGTCGACTTTCCCGCACCGTTGGGCCCGAGGAAACCGAGACACTCGCCGCGCCCGACGCGCAGCGTCAGATCCGCCAGCGCTTCGACGCGACCGTAACGCTTCGCAAGCGCGCGCGCGACGATCGCGTCGGGCACTATTTCAGCGAGTTCGCCAGCGCGAGCACCGTGCTTTGGGGCAGCGTACCGCCGACCGCGTAGAGCTTACCGTCCTTCGTCCACACGATCGCCGAACCGATCCCCGTCTCGTCGCCGATCGCGAGCCCTTGCACGCCGTCGACGTCGATCTTCGTCGCCGTCTGCTTGTCGAATTGGATCGGGATCGGCAGCGTCTGGGTGGGATCGCCGATCGCCTTGATCTGTGCGACGAGGTGCGGTGACACGCCGGGCTGCGCGGCGAACCAGTCGGCGAGCGTCTGCAGCGACGCGCCGGTCGAGGTCACAGTCGGCACGGGCGCTTGCACGATCGCGAGGAACGTACCGCGCCGCGTGCCGCGCTCCGCGCGGTGCGTGCGCGGCGCGGTGCCGTACGTGACCAGCGTGACGGGCCGCAGCGTCGCGGTGTACGTCGCGCCGTTGAGACCCGCGGGCAACGGGCGGAGCGCGACCTTGTGGTCGCGTGCCCACACCGTCGCCTTCGCCTGCTCGAACGTGAACGACGTGCGTATTCGCTGGGTCACCTGGTAGTGCGCGTCCTTGCCGAGCGACGCGGGGACGTCGCCGGGGAGGCGCAGCGCGTACCCTGCGTCTTGCGCGGCTTCGCTCGCCGACGCGACCTCGTCGAGGCCCGGGCTGCGCGTGCCGAGCACCGTTCCGAACGCCTCGAGCGGCGGAAACGCGCGGAGCGCCTTCGCATCCGCGGGCGTGACCGTGATCGCCCGAACGTGGGTGGGCTGAAAAACCGAGAGCGGATCCGCCGTCGCGGCGGCGAGCGGAAGCACGAGCGCCGCGGCGAGCCCGAGGGAAACGATCGGTGAAATCTTCATCGTATTAGCTTTGTATCACAGAGAGAACTGTTGGGGCAAGCCGGTTCCGCATGGGGCAAGAGCAATTTTCGCGTACGAAAGGCTCGATGCTCGTCCACCGTCTCGTTTGCCCGCTGGTCGCAGTCGCGTCACTTCTGCTTACGATCGGTGCGGCTTCAGCGCAAGAGGCCGGCCGCCCCCGAGCCGAGGCGTCCGCCGCACCGAGCCCGTCGCCCAGCCCCGGGCCGGCGCTGCATTGGCGCAGCATCGGCCCGTCCGTCTCCGGCGGGCGCGTCGCGACCGTCGCCGGGACCGACCTCGACCCCGCGCTCTTCTACGCCGGCGCGGCCGGCGGCGGCGTGTGGAAATCGACCAACGGCGGCAGCGACTGGCGGCCCGTGTTCGACAAGGCGGGGACGCAGTCGATCGGCGCGATCGCGATCTCGTCGCGCGACAAGAACGACGTTTGGGTCGGCACCGGCGAGCCCTGGCCGCGCAACGACGTGATCCCAGGCGACGGGATCTATCACTCGGTTGACGGCGGCAAGAGCTGGGCGAACGTCGGTCTCGCGCAGACCTCGCAGATCGCGCGCGTGCTGCTCGATCCGCGCGACCCCAAGCGCGTCGTGGTCGCGGCGCTCGGCGATCCGTTTCACGACAGCACCGAGCGCGGCGTGTTCCGCAGCGCCGACGGCGGCAAGACGTGGACGAAGACGCTGTATGCAGGCCCGGCGGTCGGCGCATCGGACCTCGCGATGGATCCGAAGAACCCCGACGTGCTGTACGCGGGGATGTGGCGCTTTCGCCGCTCCGCGTGGCACCTGACGAGCGGCGGCGCCGACGACGGGATCTACAAATCGACCGACGGCGGCGTCACGTGGAAGCGCGTCGCGGGCAACGGATTACCGGCCGGCATGACGGGCCGCATCGCGCTCGCGATCGCGCCGAGCGACGCCAAGCGCATCTACGCGCTGGTCGAGTCGAGCGACGGTCTGCTGTGGCGCTCCGACGACGCGGGTGCGACCTGGAAGCTGACGTCGAGCAACACGCTCATCAACGAGCGGCCCTTCTACTACTCGCGCATCGTCGTCGACCCGCACGACGCGGACCACCTCTTCTCCGTCTCGGTGAAGCTCGCCGAGAGCAACACCGGCGGCAAGACGTGGCACGCCAGCGGAAAAACGCTGCACGGCGACCACCACGACCTCTGGATCGCGGCGAACGGCCGCACGATCGTCGAGGCGAACGACGGCGGCGTCGGCGTGTCGCGCGACAACGGCGCCACGTGGGAGTGGCGCAACGTGCTGCCGATCTCGCAGTTCTACCACGTCGCGTACGATCTGCAGCGGCCGTATCACGTGTGCGGAGGTTTGCAGGACAACGGCGCGTGGTGCGTGCCCGTGCGCACGGGCGACGACCGCGGCATCCTGCAGCACGACTGGTACAAAGTGCAAGGCGGCGACGGCACGTGGGTCGTGCCGAACCCGCGCGATCCGCAAACGATCTGGTCGGCTGCCGGCGGTGGCGACAACCAGGGCGCCGTCGCGCGCTTCGACCGGCGCACCGCGTCGCAGTTCGACGTGTCGCCGTATGAGCGCGATCAGAACGTCGTCGCGCCGGCGCGGCTCGCGTACCGTTTCAACTGGGAGACGCCGCTCGCGTTCGACCCGTTCAACCCGCGCGCGGTCTACATCGGCGCAAACGTGCTGTTCCGCTCGACCGACGACGGAATGCGCTGGACGGCGATCAGTCCGGACCTCACGCGCAACCTCAAAGAACGCCAGACGCTCTCCGGCGGTCCGCTCACGCTGGACGTCACCGGCGCGGAGACGTTCGACACGATCCTGGCCGTCGCGCCGTCCTCCGTCGCGGCGCGGACGATCTGGATCTCGACCGACGACGGCGTGGTGCAGCTCACGCGCGACGCGGGCGCGCACTGGCGCAACGTCTCGATCCCGGGCGTGGACGCCGACGGCCGCATCCCGGCCATCGAGCCGTCGCACGTCAGCGCCGGCACGGCATACGCCGTGGTCGATCGCCACTACGTGGGCGACCGCGCGCCGTACGTGTACGTGACGAATGATTTCGGCACGACGTGGCGTCCGATCGTCACCGGCTTGCCACAGAGCGAGGTGCACGTCGTGCGCGAAGACCCGCGCAACCCGCGGCTGCTCTACGCGGGCACCGGGAAAGGCGTATGGTGGAGCGACGACGCCGGCGCATCGTGGAAGCCGTTCCCCGCCCCGCTGCCGCCGGTCGAGGTGCGCGACCTCGCGGTGCACCCGGTCGCGGGCGATCTGATCGCGGCGACGCACGGCCGCGGGATCTACGTATTCGACGACCTCACGGCGCTGCGCGAACGCGCGAGCGCGCGAAGTGCGGAGGCGCGCTTGTTCGCGCCGCGCGCGGCGCTGCCGCTTCAGCGCTACACGCCGACCGTCAACACGCGCGGCGGCGGTGAGGACGCGGCGCCGGCGACGTTCACGTTCTGGCAAGCGGCGCCCGCACGGACGTCACCGTCGCTGCAGATCATCGACGCGTCGGGCCGCGTGGTGCGCCGCATCGAAGGCACGCACGACGACGGCGGCGACGACGTCCCGAACGTTCCGAATGTCGCGGGCTACAACCGCGTGGACTGGAGTCTCGATCGGGACCCGCCGGTACCGTGGCGCCGCATCGCGCCGTGGAACCGCGGCCCCGACACCGGCGTGCCGGTGCTGAGCGGAACGTACACCGTGCTGCTCTTGCGCGACGGCAAAACATACGCGCAGAAAATCGTCGTGCTGCGGGATCGCCGGGTCGCGTCGGCGTTCGAGGAGGCGCGCGGCTATCGCATTCAATTCGAGATGGACCGCGAGTTGTCGTCGCTCGACGACGCGCTCAACGCGCTCGACAACGTGCGCGTGCAGCTTCCCGACCGCATTACCGCGGCGAAAGACCCTGCGCTCGCGGACCGCGCGCGCGCCGTGCTCGTCGAAGCGAAACGCGTCGAAGGCACGATCAGCTCGCAGCCGGTCAACGATCAAGACGACGACTTCCTCGAAGATCTACTGCGCGAGCGCGTCCTGACGTTCATCAGCAACCTCTCACCCGGCACGCCCACCGCCGCACAACGGTCGGAGAGCACAGCGCTGCAGCGCGAAGGCGCCGTGGCGCTGGCCGGTTATCGAGCATTCGTCGATCGGCAGGTCCGGCCGCTGAACGACGCGCTGCGCGCCGCGGGGCTGAGCCCGGTCGACCTGAACGCGCTGCCGCCGAAGATCAAGCCCGATCCGAACGCCGACGAGCACGCGCGCCGCGGTGGAGCGCACGGCTAGCGCTCGTTCTCCTCGGCCGGCGGCACAATGTCGGATACGGTCCGTTTGCGCGAATCGGGAACGCGTCCAGGGTTTCGCGGCGTCCGTTCTTTCGAAGATGCCTCGCCCCAAAAGCCCAGCTGTCAGTTATCCCGAGCTCGTCGCCTTGCTCGGCCAGCCCATGCGCGAGCGCGCCGAGTTCATCGCGACGGACGGTGGTCCGCCGCGGCCGCCGCACCGAATCCATCGCGGCTGGTCGTGGCGATGCGGTTGCGCGTCGTTCACGCGCGAGGGCGGCGACACGTACCTGTACGTCGCCTGCGTCGGCCACAGCGCCCCGCGGCGTACGATTCCGGCCCGCGCAAGCGTCGCATAGTAGAGTTCGCTAGCCGGCGATGATCCCGCGGCGCAGGCACTCGCGCAGCAGCGACGGCCGGTCGGCGACCTCGAACGCCGTGAGGATGCGCGACACGGTGTTGCGGATCGTCTGCGTCGATCGTCGACGTGCTTCCGCGATCTCAGCCGTCGACTTTCCTTCGCACACCATCTCCAGTACCGTGCGCTCGATCCGGGACAGCTGCGCCGCGACGGGATCTTTGAGCAGGGGGTTGTGGCGCCGCGCGCGCTCGCGTAGCGGCGAGTGGTCCGAGATCTTGCGCAGCGTGCGGTCGACGTAATCGAGCAGATACGTCTGGCCGGTGATCTCGCCCAGACGCAGCGCGGCAAGCAGCGCGCGCCGCTCGTAACCGACTCGCTTGAAGATTTGAAACGCTTCGCGGAAGTGGTGATGCGCTTGCTGCCGGTCGCCCGAGGCATCGGCGACCACGCCGTCGACGAACGAGCGCGCCGCTTTGAGCCGCGGATCGTTCGCGAGCGCGGTCGTGGCGGAGAGCTCCTTCTGCGCGTCGTGGCGCTTGAGCAGTATGCGAGCGCCGACGACGTCGCCGCAGTGCGCCACCTCTTCGGCGACGGACATTGCCACCAATTGGTCGTCGCCTTGCATCGCACTCGCGTCGAGCGCGTCGAGCTCGGCGCGCATGCGCCGCACAATATCCGCGTGGGCAAACCGCTCGCCCACGCCGCGCAAGATCGCGGCACGCCGGCATTGTGCGAACAGGCGCAGCACCGACGAACCTGCCAGCTGCTCGGCGTCGCCTGCTAGGCGCAGCGCATCGGCCGTCCGGCCGTCGACTTCGTACATCATCGAGCTATGGATGCCGACCCAAAACTGCGGCGCGACGAGGCCGCGCGCGCTCCAGTCGAACCGGTCGGATCGGTGCTCGACGAACAGCCACGTCGGCCGATCGAGCCGCTCCGCGGCGAGAATCGACAGTGCGTGAATGCCCTGCGCTTCGAGGAAGCGGTCGTAATGGCGACAGTCGTCGAGGCGGCGGATCGCGCCGCTGAAACGTTCCGTCGCGGTCGCGTAATCGGCGCGAGCCACCGCGATCCAGCCGCGGTGCTCGAGCGCGCGCGCGTGCACGATGTCGGCGTCTGACGACACGAGGTCGAGCGCGCGCTCCGCGTCCTCGAGCCGGCGCAGGCAATAGTAGCCGAACGCGATGCTGAGCGCGATCTCCGACCTGACGGTCGGGTGCGCGTTGGGCGAGGCGCGCTGCGCTTCTTCGAGCAATGCGATCCCGTGCTGATGGTCGCCGCGCCTCACGTACGCGGTGCCCAACAGCATGCGCGCAGTGAGGGATGCATCCAGCGTGCCGTGCGCCACGAAGACGTCACTCACGACCTTGATGGCGTCGTCGGGGCGCTGAATCCGCAGCAGCGCGCGAGCTCGCAGCAGCGCGAGCTGCGACACCATGTCGACGTCGTGCGGCCGCACGCGGTCGCACAGCGCGAGGCAACCCTCGAAATCGCCCGTGAACCACGCACGCATCGCTTCGGAAAACGTCGCACGGCCAAAAGGTCGTACTTCACGGGCTCGTTCGGAAATCACATCACACCCGAACCCCGACGGGGGACCATGGTGCCTTCCTTTCCGGCACTACGTCGGGCCGCCTCCGTTGATGACGTCGTTACGGGTGGGCGGAGCAGGCGAAGGCGACGGGGTCGGCGCGGCGGTCACGCCGGCGGAGGTCGAGGTGGTAACCGCCGGGCCCTTCGGGCTGCCGGCGTTCGCCGCGGCCCCGAAGGCTAGGAGCGCCGAGACGACGAGGATGACGAGATTCACGTGTGGACCTGCTCTTTCAACGGTAAATTCGGCCGGTATCTATACCGGTCACCGTTCCTACATCGGTACGATCGTACCGATTCCACATAGTCGACACGGGGGGGATGTGGCCCAATGGGCCTAGCCGGACGCTTCGGGCAGGGTCCGCACGATCTCGAAGAGCCGGTGCATCTCGGTGAGCTCGAAGATGCGGCGCACGGAAGGCGTTGCCGCGACGATCGTAATCGAGCAGTCCGGCAGGCGCCGGCGCAAGCGCACGAGGGCACTAAGGAAGGCGCTGTCCAGGTAGCGGACGGCTGAGAGGTCGATCAAGGCTGCGCGGCTGCCGTCGAGGGCTGCCAGCTTCGCCTCGACGTCGCTTTCCTTCCAAATATCAAGCTCGCCGCTGAATGAAACGACGTGCGGACGCTGCACCTGGACCTCGCTGTGGGACGCGCGAAACCGCGGCGGCAATACCCGTCGCGCTCCACGCACCGTGAGCGTACCAGACCGGTCCCCGCCCAGGTAGTGACCTAAGCCCTAGCCGGTCAGCTCCGTCCCCAGCCCGTTCAACGCCGCGTCGATCGCGCCGTACCCTGCCCCCGCCACGACGGCGCGCTTCGCGCCGGTGCGCACGGCCCCGATCGCGGCGCGCATCTTCGGGATCATCCCCTCGGTGAAGGTGCCGCCGGCAAGGTACGCTTCGGCCTCGGCGATCGTGAGCCGCGGGATCACGGAGTCGGGGTCGGCGGGGTCGCGCCGGACCCCCGCGACGTTGGTGATCACGACGTAGGCGTCGGCACCGAGC
>JALZBE010000394.1 GCA_030947665.1 Vulcanimicrobiota bacterium
CCGCGACGTGCTCGCCCGGCATCGCGCGCGCGAACGCGGTCGACGCGTATTCCGGGTGCGCGTCGTGCACGACGATCAGCTCTTCCTCGCGGATCGCGTACATCGCCAACAGGTCGTGCACCGTCTCCTCGAACGCGTCGCGCGCGGGGACGTGGTCGAGGTCGCCGACGTGCTGGCTCACGAACGCCTGCCCGTCCACCACGAGCGCGACGGCGTTCTTGAGGTCGCCGCCGACGGCGAGGATCGGCCGCGTGGACGGAATCGTCGCGATCGCCTGCGGCGCCAGGCCGCGTGCGCGCCGCAGAATCGACGGCCCGGCGGTCGTCACCCGCGCCAACGAATCGTCCACCCGCCGTGCGATGCGCCGCTCGCCCATCAGGAACGCGTCCGCGATCCCCGTCAACTGCGCGACCGCGTCCTCGTCCTCGTACGCCATCGGCTCGCTGGAACGGTTCGCGCTCGTCATCACGAGCGCGTCCGGTGCGCCGCCGGCGAACAGCAGATGGTGCAGCGGCGTGTACGGCAGCATCACGCCCAGCTCGCGGTTGTCGGGCGCGACGCCGTCGAAGTTCCCGCGCGCGGGCGCGAGCACGATCGGCCGTGCGACCGACGTCAGCAGCGCGGTCGCGGCGTCATCCAGCTCGACGAGCGTTCCGGCGGCACGCAGCGAGTTGGCCATCACGGCAAACGGCCGTTCTTTGCGGAATTTGCGCTCGCGCAGGTTCGCGACCGCCGCGGCGTTCTTCGCGTCGCACGCGAGATGATAGCCGCCGATGCCCTTCACCGCGACGATCGCGCCCTCGCGCAGCAGCGTGGCGGCGCCGCCGATCGCGATCCAGCCGTGGATCTCGTCCTGGCCGGCTTGCTGCAGCGCGTACGTCGGCCCGCAGGCCGGGCACGCAACGGGCTGCGCGTGGAAGCGCCGGTCGGCGGGATCGTGGTATTCCGCCGCGCATTGCGCGCACATCGGCCACGGCGCCATCGTCGTCGCGGGCCGGTCGTACGGCAGCGCCAGCACGATGCTGTACCGCGGCCCGCAGTTCGTGCAGTTGATGTACGGATACCGGTACCGCCGGTCGGCCGGATCGAACAACTCGCGCACGCACGCGTCGCACACCGTCATGTCGGGCGCGATGCGCGCGGTGAGCCGGTCGGCCGTGGGATCGCTCGCGCGGATCGCAAAGTCGCGGAAGCCTCCGGGCGTGCTTTGCGTCGTGTGCACCGAGGCGATCGTCGCGGCGGCCGGCGCCTCGTCGACGACGGCGCGCGCGAACGCATCGAGCGCGTCGAGCGCGCCCTCCACGTGTACCACGACGCCGCTCTCGCCGTTGAGCACCCAGCCCGCAAGCGCGTGCCGCTGCGCGAGGCGGTACACGAAGGGCCGAAAACCGACGCCCTGCACGACGCCGCGAATCCGCAGATCGAGCGCGCCCGCGGCGGGCATCAGGTCGTCGCGTCGCCTCGCACGGCGACGTAGCACGACCGCCCGTTGTAGCCGACTTGAAGCACGCGCCCGTCCTCGACGAGCACGGGCACCGCCGCCGCGCCGCCGCTGGCCGCGAGCGCCGTCATCCGCCGCAGCGCCTCGGCGTCGTCGTCGACGTCGTACTCCACGAAGTCGCGCCCGCGAAACTCCAGATCCTCGCGCAGCTCCGCCGTGTACGGACACGTCGCCGTACCGTACAGTTCGAGCATCAGGGCGCGAGCTCCGCGAGCGCGCGCCGCATGACGTGATAGATCGCGGCCTGCGCCTCTTGAATCCGCGGGATGTAGTCGCAGCGCACCACGATCGCGTGGTCGGCCAGGCCGCGCCGCACGATCTCGCCGCCGTCGTAGCCGAGCAGCGCCACGGTGAGCAGCCCGCGTTTGCGCGCTTCCTCGAGCGCCGCGACGACGTTCTTCGAGCCGCCGCTGGTCGACATCGCGAATGCCACGTCGTTGGGGCGCGACTGCGCGATGAGCTGGCGCAGGAACGTCAGCTCGGCGCCGACGTCGTTCGCGATCGCGGACAGCACGGCGGGCTCGGCGGCCAGCGAGATCGCCGGCACCGCGCGCATCCGGGGCGCGCCGAGCACGCAGTCCAGCGCGAAGTCGGTGGCGTCCGTCGCGGAGCCGCCGTTACCGAAGATCAGCAGCCGGCCGCCGCGCGCGACGCGGTCACCGATCGCCACGGCGGCGGACGCGATCGCGTCCGCTTGTTCGGCGGCGATCTCGTCGCGCAACCGCTCGCCGTCGCGCGCCTTCTCGACGACCGAGGCCGCGACGCCGTCGACGATCGCGCCGGCATCCGCCTGCGCCGAGCCGAGGTACGGATACAAGAACGCGGACGGGCCGACGTCGTCGCCGAGCTCGCGCCGGTGCTCCAGGAACACGTGCACGCTCTCGTACAGCGTGTGGCCGAGCACCTCGAACGCTTCTTGATGGATGTGTTCGTCGGCGGTCGGCGACGTCACGCTGTAGTCGGCCTCGATCCCGGGCCATGCCAGCGTGAACGCGCCGCGGCGGCGCGCGTGCCGCAGCGCTGCGATCGTCCGCAGGTCCCCTTCGGGCGGACCGAACGCGATCGCCATGTCGTCCGGTCCGACGAGCGCTTCGACGAACGCTTCGGGCGCCGCGCTCGCGTCCATCGCGGGCAGCGCGCGCTTGCCGACGATCACCGGGTGGATGAATTCCACCGAAACATGCGCGGCATCGGTCGCGTAAGGCCCGTTGCCGAACGCGTACAGCCGGCCGCCGCGCGCGAAGCGCTCCGCAACCTCTTGCGACGCGCGCGCCAGCCGCGGCGCCTCGGCTTCGAAGAACGCGCGCATCACGTCGTTGCGCGCGCGCAGCTGCGTCGCGACGCGCGCAGCGAGGGAGGCGGTCTGCGTGCTCAGCATATCCGCGGCAGCGGGTCGCCGACCAGCATGTCGATCGCGCGCGTGCCGCCGTACGGCGTCACGCCGATCACCGAACCGCCGTGCTCGGTTCGCACGTCGCCGATGAAGCACGCGCCCTCGCCGCCGGGGACGGCGCGGAACGCCGCGAGCGCGCGCTCCGCGTCCTCGGCCGCGATGACCGCGAGCATTTGACCTTCGTTCGCAATGTGCAGCGGATCCAGCCCGAGCACCTCGCACGCGCCGCGCACCTCGCGCCGCAGCGGCACGTCCTCTTCGCGCAGCACGATCCCGAGGCCGCAGTCGCGCGCCAGCTCGTTGAGCGCCGTCGCGACGCCGCCGCGCGTCGGGTCACGCATCCAGCGCACGCCGCTCGCGCACGCGCCGATCAGCGCCTCGACGAACGGCCACACCGAACGCGTGTCCGAGCGCAGGTCCGCTTCGAGGTCGAGTTCGCCGCGCGCGAGCAGGATGGTGATGCCGTGGTCGCCGATCGGGCCGCTCAGCAACACCTTGTCGCCGGCGCGCACGGATCGCGGGTCGAGCACGAGCCGCTCGTCGACCGTCCCGACGCCGAACGTCGTGATGTACATGCCGTCGCACATCCCGTGCTCGACCACCTTGGTATCGCCGCCGACGATCGGTACGCCCGCGCGCGCGGCCGCGTCGGCCATCGCCTGCACCTCGGCGCGCAGGACGTCGCTGGGCAGCCCCGCTTCCAGGATGAACGACGCCATCAGGGCGGTCGCGCGCGCGCCGGACACCGCGAGGTCGTTCACCGTGCCGTTGACGGCCAGCTCGCCGATCGAGCCACCGGGGAAGCGAATCGGCCTGACGACAAAGGCATCCGTCGTCATCGCGAGCCG